>JAGWBT010000058.1 GCA_021295755.1 Candidatus Poribacteria bacterium | reverse complement strand
GGCGTCATGCGCCGAAGAATCTCAATATATTGTTTATGATTGGGACGTTCTTTCATGTTCATATTCAGTCATACCGTTATTCCTGTGAGGTTCCTCCGTCAGAGTCCATAGGATTCGTAATATCTGAAAAGAGATCCGCTAATCCGTATTCAACCCTTTGAAAACGTGAAACCGTGACATCGCCACGAATCAAATCTTTCAGTAAGTTATTGGCTTCTGCCTCCGTCATATGTGATTCGATCTGGATGAGCGCGTCCGTAGTTTGTAGGGAAATTATATCCGATCTTTCCTCCAGAATCGCTTGAGCCGCCTCCATATCCGACGTGACTTCGATTTACCGCTCGGAGATGTCGCGCATCTCTCCGTAAAATGCCAAGTGCCCCTCGCTCAAGATGCCGACACGGTTGCACGGGGTGATCACCTCGGTCAGACTGTTTGTCGCCAGAATCACCGTTTTTCCCATCGCGCCCAGTTCTTGGATTAATGCTCCCATTTCAGCTTGCCCCTGTGGATCTAAGAGCGCTACGGGTGCGTCAATCAACCACACCAACGGATCGTGCAAGAAGGTCTTAGCTAAACATAGACGTTGTTTCTGACCGAGTGATAGGTGTTCGATCTTTTCGTCTCGCAGCATCGCCAGATCCATCAGATCCAGAACATCTTGGATACCCGTCGCACGCTGTCTCTTTTCTATTTTGTATGCGGCAGCAAAAAACTCAAGATATTCCTGAATAGAGAGGGTAGGATATCCCTCAAAGGTTTCGGGAATATAGCCGATGAGTGGGCGGACATCACGGAGATCCTTCGTCGCATCATATCCAGCAATCTCTATAGAACCGGAGGTCGGCTTAATCAGCGTTGCTATAATCTTTATGAGCAGTGTCTTGCCTGAACCGTTTGGACCCAACAGTGCCAAACGATCCCCAGTTTCCAAATGAAAATTCAGATCAGTGAGAATCGGTTTCTGCTGAAAAGATTTACACAGTTCTTGGACGTGAATCACAACTTGAAAATCTCCACAATTAGGGAAAAGTTTCAAAAGTTCACAAAAGTAACACGCTAATCACATTATATCACGCAGATCTCGATTTGGAAATGGTAATCCTGCAAAGGGGATAGATAGCGGAATTGTCCCTGTTTATCTGTTGACTCAATCTTTCAATCTGTAGTATAATTAGCCAACACACTCTTCAAATGATATTACTTCTAAGAGCTTGTTTGAAAATCTAAGGAGCTATGGCTGAAGAAACAGAAATACTCAATTTTTTCGATATCCGAATTGAACATTTTCCCGACCGGAGTGCCCGATGGTTGTTCCAAGACAAAGAAAACGTCCGCGGATTGGTGGAAATCGTCAGCCAACTTTCACAGATTAACAGGAGTTTTATTCCCGACAACCTTCGAGAACAGGAGTCCGACCTCGTATTTAGCGTTCCATTGCAGAGCGAGTCGGAAGCGGACGAGCTGCTCATCTATATCCTTATTGAACACCAATCCACGGTTGATTCAACAATGGGATTTCGAGTGCTGTTCTACATGACTCAGATTTGGGATTCCCAACGCCGGGAATGGGAATCGGACAATGTCCCCAAAAGCCAGTGGCGTTTTCGTTCGATTCTCCCGATTCTGTTTTACACCGGCGAACGGCGATGGCACACCCCGCTGACCCTCAATGCAATAATGGACATCCCCGATATGTTTTCGCGGTTTGTCCCGACGTTTGATATACTATTTCTAAGTGTCAAGGAGACCGATGAATCGGACTTAACGAAATTTGACCATCCCCTCGGCTGGTTGCTAACTGTCTTGCAAAAAGAACATGCGAACAAGGAAGCGATAAGGACTGCGCTAATCGAAGCGATGTCACACATCAACACTCTTGGTGAAGAACAAGCGCAGCAGCGGCGACGGGCGATATCCTATCTACTATTGTTGATTTTGCATCGTCGTCCGGCTGATGAACACGCAGAATTGAGTACACTTGTTGACCAACAAATCGAACAGCCATCAGACAGGGAGGAGGTAGGAATCATGGCGCAGACAATGGCTGAACATCTCATTGAACAAGGTGAGACACGAGCGAAACAGGAGGCACTCCTCAAGCTGATACGTTTCCAATTTGAGTCCGTTCCTGAATCTGTTACCAATGAGATTACCTTGATACAGAGTCTTGCCCGTTTGGACTCGCTTTTTGAGAGAGTGCTGAACGCACAGACCCTTGATGAAATTGATTGGCAAAACCGTGATGGCTAAGAACCTGCGCTATATCTCAAATCCGGGATTTTTGGGGCAAATCTTATACCCTAAAAATGGCTTTGTCACCTACTATTGAAATAGGTTCTAAACAACAGACTTCTTAGTCCCGATGTTTTATCGGGGGAGGTATTGAGGAATACAACGTGCAGGCAGAATTGAGCATCGACGAACAGGTGGCACTCATACGCAGGGGGACGGCAGAGATTATCTCTGAGTCAGAACTCGCTCAAAAATTGGAAGCCGCCAGAACAGAGAAACGACCCCTGCGGATCAAACTTGGATTGGATCCGACAGCACCGGATATCCACCTCGGCATTGCAGTTGTCTTACGCAAACTGCGCCAGTTTCAGGATCTTGGACACGAAGTTATCCTTATCATCGGCGACTTTACGGCGACAATCGGAGATCCGAGCGGCAAATCGAAGACACGACCACAGCTGACAGCGGAAGAGGTCAAACATAACGCGAAGACCTATGCAGACCAGTATTGTATGATTCTGGACGAAGACAAAACCCGCGTCGTTTTCAACAGTGAATGGCTTGATGAGATGTCTTTTGCGGATGTCATTAGACTGAGCGCCCAAACAACGGTGGCGCGAATATTGGAGCGCGATGACTTTACGAATCGGCTTCATGACGGTGCTTCGATCGGGATGCATGAACTCCTTTACCCGATTTGTCAGGGCTACGATTCTGTCGTCTTGGAAGCAGATGTAGAGATGGGCGGGACAGACCAGAAGTTCAATATCCTGATGGGACGTGACCTCCAACGCGCTTATGACCAAGAACCCCAAGTAACCCTGCTAATGCCCCTACTCGTTGGTCTTGATGGGGCTGAAAAAATGAGCAAATCGTTGGGGAACTACGTCGGGATCTACGAACCTCCCTCCGAAATGTACGCCAAGTTGATGTCCATCTCCGATGAGTTGATGTCTACCTACTTTGAGTTGGCAACGGATGTGCCGCTCGATGAGATTCGTGAGTTTGAGGAGCAATTGGCGGGCGGCACTGTTCACCCGAAGACAGTCAAGCAACGGCTTGCCCGCGAGATTGTGACAATCTACCACAACGCTGATGCAGCACAGGCAGCCGAAGCGGAGTTTGACAGGGTACACCGCGATCGACAGCTTCCCGATGATCTACCCGAAGTTGCTATTCCGGCGTCCTCGCTCACTGACGGCAAGATCTGGATCGCCCATCTAATGCAGCAAGCCGGTTTTGCCAAGAGTTCCAGCGAGGCGAGACGATTGGTGCAGCAAGGTGGAGTTCGCCTTGATGGTGACAGAATCACGGATCCTAGACTGGAAGTCTCGTTGCAGGGGGAAGCCATCTTGCAGGTCGGAAAGCGACGGTTTGCGAAGGTTAAAATATGATTTTTGTAACCAACGACGATGGGATTGACGCACCGGGCTTAAAGATTCTCGCAGAGACACTCGAAACCCTCGATGAGGTTTATGTTGTGGCACCGGATCGGGAGCGGAGCGCTGTCGGCATGGCGATTACACTTCATCAGCCGCTCAGAGCCAAACAGGTTCGGCCCCGCGCCTACGCGGTTGATGGGACGCCTGTCGATTGCGTAGACCTTGCATTGGGGACCCTACTCCCTGAACCCCCAAAATTGCTGGTTTCGGGCATCAATCAGGGGCACAATCTTGGAGCTGATATTCATTTTTCAGGCACGGTTGGAGCGGCGAAAAAAGGAACACTCGCAGGGATTCCGTCAATTGCGGTTTCCCTCGCTTTAGAGGGGGTAGGAGAACAGCAATCCGACTTCCACTACAAAACGGCGGGAGCGATTGCGTGCCGCATTGCGAAGCAGGTGATCGAGAAGGGGATGCCGAGCCATATCCTGCTTAATGTGAATGTGCCGAATTGTCCGCTTTCCGATGTGAAAGGCATCAAGATTACACGGCAAGACCGTGGGAACTACAGTATAAACGCTGTCACACGGCTGGATCGGGGCGGACGACCCTACTACTGGATCGGCGGAGAGCGCACCCAAATTGACTTTGCACGAGATACAGACCTCCACGCGATTCACAATCGGCGCGTGTCGATTACGCCGGTACAGCTTGACTTCACAGACCACGCCCTCATCACGCCACTAAAGGCTTGGCTGGATGATGAGAACATGCAACTCTAACCCGAAAAAGAGGAGGAGGCTTGGGCTACTTATCGCTTGTCCTCAAGGGGTGTTGTATCGGGGTGGCAAATGTTATTCCCGGTGTGAGCGGCGGCACGATGGCAGTTATGCTTGGCATCTATGAACGATTGATTCGTGCCTTGCGCCGCATTGGATTTTCAACTGCCAGAAAACTCTTGGCAATTTTCCCGCTCAAAAAGGGGGCAATATCTGAAGCGCGTGCGGAGCTGCATCGTATTGATTTCGGATTTTTGATAGCCATTACCTTCGGTGCGCTGCTCGCTGTTGTCGCGTCAGCCCGATTGATCATTTATCTGCTGAATGAGCAACATGATCCGACATACGGTTTCTTTTCTGGATTGGTGCTGACCTCTGTTATCATTCCGTTCAAAATGCTGAAACGTTTTACCGTCAAAGAGGTTGTTTCCCTTCTCCTCGCTGCGGGGTTGACGGTGGGACTAACACTGAGCATGAGCGGAGAACAGAGACTGGAGAGTGAGCGACGGAAACACAAACTGCAAGACAGTCAACTCAGCGGAAGCCCAATCACAGAGGTGGAGGGTTCCACAGGGGAATCACAAGATGTTTCAACAGACGCAAATCACGCGGTTGGGGTGCTGCTTTATCTGTTTCTGTGTAGTGCGATTGCGGTTTCTGCGATGATCCTTCCCGGCATCAGCGGCTCTTTCATCTTTCTTGTGTTGGGCGTGTATTTCGACGTACTGGCGGCGGTGGATAGTCGTGACTGGATTGTGATAGGGGTTGTCGCTTTGGGCGGTGTTGTCGGTCTGTTGGCGTTCACCCGATTGCTGAATTATGTCCTTGAACGCCATCGCGATTTGACGGTGTCCTTCTTAATTGGATTAATGCTTGCCTCATTATACGGGCTTTGGCCCTTCCGCAGTTATGCAATGGTCGGTGAGGAACGCGTTAACCTTGCACATATTCTTCCGCACGCGAACATGAATCTGGTTGTCACGGTTTTAGCGTTTCTGATCGGCTGCGGGGTGGTTCTTCTCTTTTATCGTCTGGAAAGTCGAAGAAACTGATACTAACTTGGCAGCAATGGTTAAACAAAGCACAAGATTCGATAACTGCGGGACAGAATAGTTTAGAAGCTGGCGATTTCGCTTCTGCGGTGAGTCGGGCCTATTTTGCTGCATTTCAAGCGGTCACAGGCGCATTGATTAAACGAGGATACCAACCCAATTCGGAAACTGGAAATTGGGGACACAAGGTAACGCAAAATCAATTCACGATACTCATTCAGCAGGTACGTTTCAAACGCAGAAGACTACGGCGAGAGCGAGAGCATTTCAAAGGCCTTTATTTTTATCGTGCCTTTGCAGATTATGGTGACGATTCAATCATCACAACAAAGTTAGCGCGACAACTCGTTAGAGAATCTGGACAAGTTGTTACTCTCGTGCAAAAACTCATTGAGGACGGTGATATTTAATGTCCCTTAAAAACACAAAAAAAAATCTAACCGAACTTCAAGCCACCGCGGTTGAAGTCTACCGTCAACGGTTAGCTGAAACTGTACCAGAGGTTGAGATTCTTGACGCTTTTGCAACGGATGGTATTATCGAAGTGAAATTGAACGATGTCTCAGCACGAAAGCGTGCCACAGGGAAGCACGTCGTGAAACTCTCGGTTGAGGTAGAGGATCAGTTCAACGTGACGCTGCTGCCTTATGTTGTTCCACATGAAAACTGATTGAAAGGATTTTTTCCAGAGCAAATTACAGTCTATGAAAAGAGTTGGTCTCTTCGTTAATACATCCAAACCTCACGCGCTGCAAGTTGCCACGGAGGCTTGCGATTGGCTCAGAAAGCATGAGGCAAAGCCGCTAGTTCCCGATGCGGAAGCTGCGCTACTCGGTCTGGCAGGTGCGGGTTGTAATCGGCGTGAATTGGCTGCACAGTGTGAGCTATTATTGGTCCTCGGCGGTGACGGTACACTTCTCGATGCTGCACATATACCCGACATCGAGAATGTTCCAATCCTCGCTGTGAATCTCGGTAGCCTCGGTTTCCTCACGGATGTTCCCCGCGACCAGCTTTACGCTGCCTTGACCAACGTTTTTAATGGCGATTACAAAATTGATCAGCGAATGATGTTAGAGGTCAGTGTCGAGAACCATGAGCAGCAATTTTCCAACTCTTTTGCGCTCAACGATGTGGTGATTCGGCACTATACGCAGCTCATCGAATTGGAAACCTACATTGATGGAGAGTCATTCGTCACCTATAACGCTGACGGACTGATTATCGCCACATCAAGCGGCTCAACCGCCTATTCCTTAGCGTGTGGGGGACCAATCGTCGAACCGCATCTCAACGCAATCCTCCTGACACCGATTTCGCCGCATTCATTAACGATGCGCCCTTTTATAGCGCACGGAGATTCAGAGATTACGGTAGTCATGCAATCCGATTATAGCAGCGTCAACCTGCTTGTCGATGGTCCCCGTGAGACACACGCGGTTGCTCCCAATTCCTTAATTCGTGTGCGTAAAGCAGATAAGACAATCCAACTGATTCGTTCTCACCACCACAGCAATTATGAGGTCTTACAAACGAAGTTAATGTTGGGAGAAGGAACGAAGCGGAAAACGTGAAACGTGAAAACTATTTGTTCATTGGTACAGTTGCTGGAAACGGAAGCTGCTCGTGATGGAACGAGAGGTGAAAAGTTGAATCTTTGGAAAAGTGCAGAGGCTTAGGCGAAAATAGAGCGACGCGAAGCGTGGGAATCTTTTGTTTATAACAATCGCAAAAGAAGGATATATGTTGATCGGGAGATCGACATTTCTCGTTTATGCGATGAGATAAACGATATGGAGAAGGACTTTGAAAGATAATCTATGGCGAATTGGCTTCGCACCATTGCCTAAACCTTCATTCTAATCTTCGTATGGAACAACGAGCGTTGTTCCATACGATTTCTTAACATGAGCCAATCATCTTTATCAACCGACAAACCATCCCACTGAATCAAGAGATTAAATGTTGCCATGATTGAAGAACTTTACATAAGCAATGTTGCCCTTATCGATGAGCTTCAGTTGGAGTGCTCCTCCGGTCTGAATGTTTTCACCGGGGAGACGGGTGCGGGTAAATCGGTGATCTTAAACGCTGTGGGACTTGCGCTCGGTGAACGCAGTAACGCTGGACTTGTCAGAGATGGAGCGACCAACGCCAAGATTCAGATCGCGGTTGCGCTACCTCCGGATCATCCTGTGTGGGCCGGTTTTAACGATTCAGAGTTTGGCGACGCTTTGGATGCAGAGGAAACGTTGGTTCTATCCCGACAGATCAATGCAAGCGGGCGCAGTCGTTGCCACGCCAATGGACAGTTGGTGAGCCTGACATTCTTGAGTGCAATCGGTGATTTGCTCGTCGATATTCACGGTCAGCATGCGCACCAATCTCTCTTCAGGTCGGAAACCCATCTTGATCTCGTTGATACGTTCGGCAGGTATGAGGCGCTGAAGGCGGAAGTCTGTAAAAAGTACGACGAACTCCACGCCGCCCAAGCAAAACTCGCTGATTATTCCCAAACGCTCCGTGAAGCGACTCAGGAGAAAGATCTGTTAGAGTTTCAACTTGAAGAACTAGAGGATGCCCAACTCCAAGAGGGAGAAGAGGAGGATCTTGTTAACGAACAGCATCTCCTCAGCAATGCAGAAACCCTCTTTGAATCAGCCAATGAACTCTACGAGCAACTCTATGGCGGCGACCTATCGGAATCTTCGACGCTAGACGGGCTCAAGATAGCGAGCCGCACCATTTCTAAACTCTGCGAATTAGATGGCAGCCTGTCAGAATTGAACGAGCGTTTCGAGTCCGTCCTGTATGAGTTGGAGGACATCGTCTATCAGATCCGCGATTATCGTGATAAAATTGAGTTTAATCCGCACCGCCTTTCAGAGGTTGAGGAACGGCTGGACCTCATCCATCGGCTCAAGCGGAAGTACGGCGATTCAATCTCCGACATTTTAGCTTACCAAGGGCAAGCCTCGCAGAAACTTGAGGAGCTTCAATTCGGTTCCGAGCGGATTGAAGAGTTGAAGGACCAGATTCGCGCCGTGACAGAACAAGCCCAGGAACTCGCGGTTGAACTTTCCAAGAAACGGAAAGAGACCGCGACCCAACTTGAAGCTTTGATTGAGCGTGAACTCCAGACACTGGGAATGGAAACAGCGGTTTTCCAGATCCTTGTGTCCCCTATTGAGTCCGCTGAGGGTCCCTTGGAGATTGAGGGGAAACGTTATGAACTGCGGGCTGATGGGATGGATGAAATCGAATTCTTCATCTCTCCCAACGTTGGATCCGAACCGAAGCCGTTGGCGCGAATAGCGTCCGGCGGGGAGATCTCGCGTGTGATGTTAGCATTGAAAACGGTGCTTGCCCAAGTTGATCTGATTCCGACAATGATTTTTGACGAAATCGATGCAGGTATCGGGGGACGCACCGCAGATATCGTCGGACGGAAACTAAAGGAACTGTCGCGTTTTCGCCAAG
This sequence comes from Candidatus Poribacteria bacterium, assembly GCA_021295755.1. Taxonomy (NCBI): domain Bacteria; phylum Candidatus Poribacteria; species Candidatus Poribacteria bacterium. The sequence continues at coordinate 8,593 of JAGWBT010000058.1, read as the reverse complement.
TCTTTTGTATCACGCATCTACCACAGATTGCACGTTTTGCTGACCAGCATTTTCGGGTTGACAAAGATGAGGACGGAAATCGCACAACGATCACGGCGAAACTCCTGACACCGGAAGAACGGGTTGAGGAGGTGGCTCGGATGCACGGCGGCGAAGCGACGGTAACGACGCTTGCACATGCGAGGGAGTTGTTGGAGGGACAATAGCGTATGGAAGATAGATTTATACAAGAGAGCGGTACAAATGTTTATACCGGTTGCGAATTGCTAGTCAAAGGTGCCCTCGAAGGACAGGTCAATTTGCTTACGGGATACCCCGGCTCACCGTTGGCAGAGGTGTTCGACGTAATGAAAGCGAACGCAGCACTCCTCAAAGAACACGGTATCCTCGCGCAGATTGGGAACAACGAAGCCCTCAGTGTCGCAAGGCTCAACGGTTCACAAATGGCGAATTTACGCGCTGCTGCCTTTATGAAGAACGTCGGGATGCATGTGGCCTCCGATGCGTTGGCGATCAGCAATTTGGCGGGGACAACGGGCGGTGCGGTTGTCGTCGTCGGGGATGACACATGGGGATCAAGTACGCAAGTGCCGGCGGATTCACGTTTTCTAGCCCGCCACCTCTACACCCCGGTTATCGAACCGAGCACATTTCAGGAGATGAAAGATTGGTTGAGCGCTGCCTTTGAAATTTCTGCCAGATCCAATCTGTATGTCACCTACATCGTCACGCTCACTCAGGCGGAGGGCGGCGGCACTGTGGAATTGCGTCCGAACCGCTATCCTGAGACCTCGACGAAGAATCAGACGGTGATCGATACGGCACTGATTAACGGCTCAAACCGGATTATTTTGCCGCCCGACACACCTCGGATTGAGATTGAGACCTTAACGGAGCGGTTCCCGAATGCGGTTAAGAGTGCGCGCGAACATAACCTGAATCAGATCTATCACCTAAATGACTCAGAACACGAGATCGGATTTATCGCTTCAGGGCTGGGGTATTCCTATCTCGAACACGCACTATACGAACTGGAGTTCCAGGGACGGATTCCAATCCTTAAACTTGGGTTGACGCATCCAGTTGATGAAGAGATTGTGCGCGAATTTGCATCGCATGTACGTGAGATTTACGTCATTGAGGAGAAGCGACCGCTGCTTGAAAAAGACATCAAGGCGATTGTCGGTCGATTTTATCAGAATGGCGAAATGGATCGGTTGGTGCAGGTGTGGGGTAAGGAATTTCCAGACGGTTTGGAAGGGATTCCTGATTCGCTTGGACTTAACCCAACAATACTGATACAGCACCTGATCCCACTCCTTCGGCATAAGTTCGGGGACAAAGACGAACCTATAGGAATTGATCCTGATGTCCTTATCCGTGAAGAACAACACCTCGAACAGGTCAAGGCACATCAGGTAGATATCCCTGCACGAACGCCCACTTTTTGTCCGGGTTGCCCACACCGTGACTCTGCGAGTGTTTTCAAAGAGATTACCGATCAGTTTATGGATCCGAAATATATGGAGAGGCACCACGCACGGTCTCCCGTTGACCTCGTCTTTCATGGAGATATCGGCTGTTACTCGATGCTGAAGTATGAGCCGTTTCCGCGCTTGATGCACAACCTCTCGGCGATGGCGCTCGGCGGCGGGGCAGGTGCCGGAATCGATCCGTTCATCACGAATAAGCAGATTGTCTTTATGGGGGATTCCACGTTCTTCCACGGTGGGATGTCAGCGATTTCTGATTCGATTAAAAATAGTCAAGATCTGACCTATGTTATCTTAGACAATCAGACAACTGGGATGACGGGACATCAACCCACGCCATCGACAGAAGACGACATCCTCGGCAATCCGACCTTTGCACAGGACATCGAAAAGGTTGTCCAAGGACTTGCGGGCGATGCGGACCTCTTTATCATCCGAACAAATCCAGAAAATCGCGTTGAATACAAGAAACTGGTCGAAGAGACGATTCTCAAGCCGGGCGTCAAAATTCTCATCGCTGATAAAGAGTGCGGCATCACCTATCAGCGTCGGCTGCGACGTGAACACCAACAAACGATCAAAGAACGCGGTTTCCTATCGGTCGAAAAACATATAAATATCACCCCCGAAGTCTGCGAATTCTGTCTGGAGTGTACCAACGCCACTGGTTGCCCCGGCCTGAAAATCACCGAAACGGACTATGGACCGAAAATCGGGATCGATCAATCCAATTGTGTATCTGATGGTGCCTGCGCGCGGATCAAGTGGGCGTGTCCCTCCTTCGAGGAGGTAACTATCACCCGCAAGCGTCCACCGCGCCAACAGGTCGATCTGCGCGTTATGTCAGCCGCTTCTACAGAGGTTCTACCGTCACCACGTACCTTCGAGGGGACATGGAGCGTCCACGCCGCGGGCGTTGGTGGGATGGGGATTGGTACAATCTCCAAGGTTCTGGTACTTGCGGGGCGAGCCCAAGGGTATCATGTGAGGTTTTTCGACAAGAAGGGATTGGCAATTCGTAACGGAGGGGTCTACACAAACCTTATTTACTCAAAAACAGCGGTGGAACTCTCTCCGATTATTCCCTACGGGAAAGCAGATCTACTGCTCGGCATGGATATGTTGGAAGCGGTGCGTGGTCTTGATGCCCAAGCTGGATTCTGTGTTGCGTCCTCCGATCGAACGGCTGCCATCGTTAATACCGCTAAAACGGATACGGTCACGACCCTCATCGGTCAGGACGACTTCAAACTTGCGGATCTGGAGAACTGGTTACAGCGCTACACTGATGCAGATGCTTATTTCGGGGCAGATGTGTTCGAGATTTCGGAAAAATATCTCGGAAATAAGCTCTATGCCAACATGATGCTGCTCGGTGTTGCTTTTCAACGAGGGCATTTGCCACTTGAACTTGAATCCATTCAATCGGGGTTAAAATTGGCTGTCAGACCTGCGGATCTGGAAACGAACCAGCGCGCTTTTAACATGGGCAGACGGCTGGCTGTGGAGCCAGACGCTTTTGCGACGGCACCGCAGCGGCAGACGTACAAAACTTTACTCCGAGAGAAATGCGAAAGTTTAACACGCAGGCGACGCGGTGCAGCGCTCGCCCACGAATATGAGGTGCTTGTTCAGCAGACAGTCGAAAGGTTGGAATTGGACGATGAAACCCATCGTAGTTTTGCCTTGTATGTGTACGATCTCATTCAATTCGAGGGTATGGAATATGCCCGTCTGTATGTTGAAAAGATTAAAGGGGTCCATTCCAAAGATTTGGCTGAGATGGGCTACCGCGCAACGAAAGCTGCGATCAAATATCTGCATAAGGTTATGCTCATCAAGGACGAAGTATATGTGGCACACCTGCTCACCAGCGAGGCTAAATTAAGGCGTGACAAGGAGTTGTACAACGTCGATGAATCGAATGGGGATAAGATTAAGTATCTCCACCTCAACCGCCCCCGTTTCACCATTATGGGTCGAGATCTTCAGTGGGACATGAATACTAAGAACTGGCAGTTAAGATTAATGAAACGGATGCGCTTCCTCAGACGTTTGCTATCGCAATGGCATAAACTAGAAAAAGTGTTCCGAGATTGGTATATCGCTGAAGTGATTGATACCTTTGCACCACACGATAGAGAGAGCTATGAAGATCATGTCAGTGCGATAGCAGTCCCTGAAGAGGTGCGTGGCTATCGAGAGGTGCGTTATCCAAAGATGGAAAACGCCAGAAAAAAGGTCGAAGAATTATTGCGTAACGCATAAGGTTTTCACATTTCACTTCACATGCCATGCAAATCACAGGTCAAACGAAAATCGTTGGCATTATCGGTGCCCCGATCAAACATAGTCGCTCTCCGCAGATACATAACGCAGCAATTACCGCACTGGGATTGGATTATGTCTATGTGCCCTTTCAGGTTCAGCCTGACAATTTAGGCGCGGCGATTGAGGGGTTCAAGGCAACCAATGTAGTCGGTATCAACGTAACGATTCCACACAAACAAAACGTGATCTCGTACCTTGATGAGATATCAAGGGAAGCGACGCTCATCGGTGCCGTTAATACGCTGATTTTCAAAGACGGCGGAATTATCGGCGAGAATACAGATGCCCCCGGTTTCTTACAAGCAATGGAGGAAGAGGGACTTGATGTGCCTCACGGGGGTTCGGCTGTCATAATTGGAGCGGGTGGATCAGCACGTGCGATTGTCGTTGCACTTGCCCTTGCTGGGGTGCAGACGATTTGCATTACCAATCGTACCGTTTCAAGAGCAGTTGCGCTTGCCACGGATCTTTCAGAGAAAACAGACGCGTCAATCTACGGAATAGGGCTTGATGATTCCAAGCTACCAGACGCTGTGGGAACGAGTCAGTTAATTGTCAATACAGCATCCACCAGTATGGATGTTTCGCACCCGTTGTTGATTGATCCTGAGTGGTTAGCACCACAACCCATCGTTTACGATATTGTCTACACGCCTCCCAAGACGCGCCTTCTACAAGCTGCGGCGGAGAAGGGCTGTCACACGATCGGCGGCTTAGGTATGCTTGTCCATCAAGGAGCGATTGCTTTCGAGAAATGGACGGGCGTCAATCCGCCTGTGGAAACCATGCGGCAAGCACTCCAAGGTGCATTTGATTAGAAGTGAGAGGTCAATTATGAGTATCGAAAATTCTTTCTCTACAAGCCCCCCGACATCCGCGCCAATTAAGGTGGATATTTTTCATTCGCAGTATCTAATACAACCAACTGAACATTTACCGGCGGAAGATATTCGCCAGTTGGCTGCCTACGTAGATGGGCGGCTGCACGAAATGAGTCGAAAGACCTCACGTGATAAGTTCGATATCGCGATCATGGTCGCATTGCAAATTGCGGCGCAGATGTGCGAAGATCAGAAACGGTTCCAGCAATCGATCCATCGCATGATCGAGGAGCTTGAGAAAGCGGTCGAAGGTAAATCTGCTCCTGAATCAGGCCAACCCACTACAACATTCGATAACGTATAAATCATTCAATTTCGTAGGTAACATTCACTCTTACCGAGATCTGGAGTTGACCAGATTGGATGGGTGTTTCTACCGCCGCTGCTGCGTCTTTAGCGAATGCGAATTCGAAACTGACAGGTCCCGGCGGATAATAATCCTCCGACTCGGAGATGGAAATTGGTTTTCCAAGCGCGACTCCACCTTCAGTCGCTAACGTCTGTGCTTTTGCTTGTGCGTCCTGCATCGCTGCCACGCGAGCCTGCATTTTTAATTTCGTGGGGTCATCGATTGTGAACTGAATCGAGTTGATCTCCACCAAATCCCCACCTGCTTCCGCTGCATCATCAATCACATTCCCAACAGTGTCCAAATCGCGGATCTTCGCAGAGACGGTATTTGTCACGTTATATCCGCGAAACTCGCGCTTACCTTTGCTATAGTCGTACCGCTGGTGAATGCTGAAATGCTGGGTCTGAATGTCCGTATCAATGAGACCGTTGCCTTTTAACGATTCGATTACCCCCGCCATCGCTTCAGCGGCTTCTGTCCGCGCCTGTTTCACGGAGTCCCTTTCCACCGAAACACCGATACTCAGCACGACCACATCGGGGTCCCCCGCGACGATACCGGTGCCGGACACACGAACCGTTTTTTCTGTTTTCTCCCTATTGATGACCTCTATGGTGCGTTCCCCCGGTTCAACCGAAACCTCCACGTCGTTGCCCAAACTGCCTGCTACTATCACTAAATCGAACAGGTCTATACTCCCATCCTGATTTACATCGCGTGGGGATGCGACAAAATCAATCCCTGCTTGTGTGTTTAGAAGTGGGGTCAATTCAGCAACGGTGAGCTCGGTCTCTTCTTCCGGCTTAGTTCCCTCATCTGCAGCGCACCCACTCAACAGTATCATCAGACAGACAAGAGGATAGATAAATTTAACTTTCATGGATAAAATCTCCTGATGATATAGAGTCGGGACAAGGTGAAACCTATCCCGACTCAAAAATCCGACTGTTCTGTCGGGATGTGAATCTTGCCCTACTCTATTCAACTTGATATTTCATAGATTTGTAGGGGTAACCCTTGTGGTTACCCTATGGTCTGGCGGTTATGTGTGTTTTGGGCAGGCACAAGACCTGCCCCTACATTGGTCTGTAGGTCGATTTTCCAAAATCGACAATCTTTCGTAGCCACAGGTTTCCGAAACTGTGATCATCGCATAGGAAGATGTCGAGCTATGAATCTCGACCTACTTTACAGAAAATAACGTTCCTTCTGCTTTGCGGTCTCGTATTCCTCGTAAGCCTGCTGCACAGTGTCCACCTCAGAGACTTCGGCGATCGGCACATCCCACCACGATTCGTAGCTGGGGACGCGCTTCTCGAAATCGACATCGACCTTGATCACCGTTGTACGATCAGATATTTTTGCCTCGCCAAGTGCTGTTTTCAGGCTTGTTGCCGAATCCGCTTCAATGACGTGTGCGCCGAGGCTCGCGGCGTTCGCAACCAGATCCACCGGCAACACGCCTCCATCAAGTTGACCTGTGGCATCGTTACGATAGAGGAATTTCGTTCCAAATCCCTGTGCGCCGGTTGCTTCAGAAAGCCCGCCGATGCTGCTGTGACCGTAGTTGTTCACCAGCACAATGGTCAGTTTGTACCCTTCCTGAACCGCGGTCATAATCTCCTGTCCCATCAGCAGGTACGAGCCATCACCGACCAGCACGTAGACCTCACGGCTTGGGTCTGCCATCTTGATTCCCAGACCGCCCGCAACTTCGTAGCCCATGCAGGAGTAGCCGAACTCGACATCATATCCCTTGGGATCGCGAGTGCGCCACAGTTTCTGGAGGTCACCCGGTAGACTGCCCGCCGCGCCGATAAGCACATCCTTCGGATCTGAGAACTCGTTTACCACGCCGATGACCTCGCCTTGACTGAGGATCTCGGTCTGATCTGGATGATAGATTCGGTCGACTTCGGCGTCCCAGTCCTCACGCAATTTAGCGATCTGGGCGGCGTAGTCCAGATTGACATGATAGCCTTGGACAGCGTCACCGAGTTCTTCAAGTGTTACACGCGCATCCGCAGTCAGTGGTAGCGCCGCGTGCTTGGCGGCGTCAAACTCCGCCACGTTGATGGTGATGAAGCGCACATCTGGATCTTGGAACGCGGTCTTCGAGGCGGTAATGAAATCGCTCAAGCGGGAACCCGCCACGATGATGAGATCTGCGTCGCGGGCGATGGTATTCGCACCCAGTGTGCCGGAGACACCCATACTCCCTAAGCATTGTGGGTGGTCATAGCGGAGTGAGCCTTTGCCTGCAAATGTTTCAGCGACGGGGATGCCGGTCTGTTCAGCGAAACGAGCGAGCGCGTCCGTTGCCTCACTGTATTTCACGCCACCGCCTGCGATGATAAGAGGTTTCTTGCTGGCACGAATCCATTCGGCAGCTTCTTTTAGCGCGTTCAGGTCGGCGCGTGGGCGGGGAATCGTCTGAACCCGTTTTTCAAACAGCGCGGACGGATAATCGTAGGCTTCGGCTTGTACGTCCTGTGGCAATGCCACTGTGACGACACCTGTTTCCGCCGGCGAGGTCAGCACACGCATCGCCTCTGGCAGCGCGGTGATAATCTGTTCTGGGCGGTTGATTCGATCCCAGTAGCGTGAGATGGGCTTGAAGCAGTCGTTCACCGAAATATCCTGTGAACTAGGCGATTCGAGCTGCTGTAGGACGGGAGCGACGAGCCGTGTTGAGAAGATGTCACCCGGCAACAGCAGGATAGGTATCCGATTGATGGTCGCACCGGCAGCGGCGGTCACCATGTTGGTCGCGCCAGGTCCAATCGAAGAGGTACACGCAAAGGTGCGTAGGCGGTTGTTCATCTTCGCATACGCCGCAGCGGTATGCACCATCGCCTGCTCATTGCGTGTCTGATAGAACCTGAATGAGTCTGCGTACTGATGTAGCGCCTGACCTACTCCAGCGACGTTTCCGTGTCCAAAGATGCCGAACATACCCGCGAAAAACTGGTGTTCGACGCCATCGCGTTCAACATATTGGTTTTTGAGAAATTCGACGACAGCTTGCCCCATCGTCAATCTTTGAGTTTTCATCGTTGCCTCCTTTATTTTAGAATCACCATTCGTCGTAAAGCGGTATACTCATCCGCACGGGGTCGATAGAAATAGACATCACTTGAAACCGATTTTCCACCCCAATAGATTTTATCACACAATTGTTCTGCTGGGTAGGTGATAAACTCACACGACAGGAAAAAAGAGGGACATACTGAAGCAATTCACTAATTGACGTTTCGATGTTGAGATATGAATCTCGACCTACGGGTTTTGTTGACTTTAGGCAAATTTGGTGAGGAAGCGAAGCATTGGGTGCGAAGTCGAGGGGGACTACTTGAGGATGACCATCCGGCGTAACGCAGTATAATGCCCCGCACGGATTTGATAGAAATAGACTCCGCTAGCGACGGATTCTCCACTGTCATTACGACCGTCCCAATAGGCTGCCTTTGCCTGATCTGTGTAATACCCTGCGGGCTGATGCCCCAAATCCAACCGGCGCACGGGCGCACCTTTTA
>JAGWBT010000057.1:26727-27064 GCA_021295755.1 Candidatus Poribacteria bacterium | reverse complement strand
TTGGTTGCATTTAACCCCCTAAATCCCCCTTATCAGGGGGACTTTTAGAGGAAATGCGTAAGTCCCGCAAGAAAAGGAGCGACATTGCATGAATGAGCGTCTAGCTATTAATGGTGGAACCCCGGTACGCACACAACCGTTTGGGCAATCTCACGATTTTGGTGACGAAGATATCGCAGCGATCACCGAAGTCATTCGTTCGGGCAACATCGGTAAGGGACCGCAGGTTGCCCAATTTGAGCGTGAGTTTGCTGCCAAACATGGCGTCAAACACGCCATCTCAGTTACCTCTGGGACGGCGGCGATGCACGTCTGCATTGGGGCGATTAATCCCGAC
>JAGWBT010000057.1:0-26467 GCA_021295755.1 Candidatus Poribacteria bacterium | reverse complement strand
CTTGGCGATATCAACGGTTTTAGCTTTGGCGGAAAACACCTCTCGGCGGGCATGGGTGGTATGGTCTTAACCAATGATGAGGGACTCTGGGGGCGTGGTGTTCTCTTTGCTGACGCCGCGTTGCCTCGCGCCAACGGACCGTATGAAGGTCTGCCCTATGCAAACTACTTCCTAGCACCGAACTATAAGATCAACGACCTGATTGCGGCGGTATTGCTCACCCAGCTCAGAAAGGTTGATGGCTACATTGCGAACAAGATTCGTGCTGCCCAACAGATTATTGAGGGGCTTGCCGACATCAAGGAGATTACGCCTCAGCAGGTTCGACCGGGCGACCGCCACACCTACTGGGTCCTCGGTTTTACGATCGATACCAATCGGCTCAACTGCTCCGCCGGGGAGTTCGCCGAGGCGGTGAGCAGAGAGGGAGTCCCGCTGTCGGGACCGTACATCGGATCGGGTAAGGAGGGCCCTCTTTATCGCAACCCGTTTCTCGCTGAACCGGACTGCTACGGCCGCACCCGCTTCCCATTCGACTATGAACGGGAAAAGCCGATCGACTACCGGCTTGCCGAATGTCCGTATGGCGAAGCCCTGATGGGTCGCGGTGTCAATCTCAGTATGCTGCCCAGCTTTACCGATGGGGACATTGCGGACATCGTCCGAGCAATTCGCAAAGTCGCCCTCCATTATCGTTAGAACAGACCTTCCGGCTCCAGCCCCAAGAAAAACTGCCCCGCCGTCTCATAGTGTGACATACGTCCCTGAATCTGCTGCGTGATAACATGCGCGTCTTGAAACCGGCGTTGAATCGGCTTATGCTCGAAAATAGAGTCAGAACCGCACACCTCATAAACAATATCAACTGCTGCGGCTGCCATACGGATGGCGTGCGTTGAAGCCAATCGCAACCGGATGCGTTCCTCAACCGTCAGAGTATGAACCTTGCAGGCACTCTCCCACGCTGCGGCTGCGGTTTCAAGCAGAAACGCACGCCCCGATCCCCAGATTGCTTCGGCTCTGCCGATCTCTCGTTGGACGATGGGTTTATCTCGCAATAGATTTTGATCAAAACGCGGACGCTTCCCGCCCGCCAACTCAACCGCGGCATCCAGTGCCGTACGCGCGACGCCAAGTGCCGTGCACGCAAATCCCGAAGCGAACAGCAGCAGCATCGGCATCACATACAGTGGTCCCTCCTCACGCGGGGTATCGGAAGGGTTGAATGTCCGTTCACTGGGGACGAAGACATCCTTAACCTCAAAGCTAAAAGTTCCAGTCCCCCGAAGCCCGTTGACCTGCCAGACATCTACGAGGTTCACCTCGTCTTTCGGCATGATTAGCATCCGATCCGCCCTCTTATCCCCCGAAGGATCTTTGACGGGAGCGACCGCTGCCATCCAAGTGGCATGGCGACAACCGCTGCTAAAATTCCACCGACCTGTGAGACGGTATCCCCCATTGACAGGTACAGCAAAAGCATTTGTTGGGGGCCCGTTTGCAACCACCACCCGCTGGGCACCCCAAATCTCTCGCGCTAGCGGCTCAGGCATTTTCGCAGAGACAGTCGCAAAGACATTATTTTGGTTGATACACCAAGCAGTGCTACCGTCAACTTCAGCGAAGGTCTGAACGATGGAAAGATGCTCCAGATAGTCGATCTCTCCTCCGCCGAGGGAACGCGGCACCAGTAGGCGGAAGAGCCCTTTGTCTGCCAGTTCTGCAAAAAGTGCATCAGGTAGCTCCCGTTCGCGATCAATCTCGTCGGTGAGCGCTGCAACACGGGGCGCGAGTTTACGTGCTGCGGTGAGATAGGAACCGGGGTTGTTTTTAGCGGATGCCATTTTTTGCCTCACTTTCTGGGCGCGGTCTTTAAGGTTAATTTCAGGTCAGATCATGGGTTATAGTACCATAGATTGGTGTAATCCTTCAACCCTTCTTGACAACAGATGTCCTTGATGCTACACTCATTCGGCAATGGGGATTATTTGTGAATGTAGTAACCTTGGGTGCTAGGGCGTGTTGACATTTTATAGCGGTTGTAGGGAACAACGATCGTTGTTCCCTACGAAAGCCTCCACCGGGACATCGGGGAGCTCATTGGTTCATTAGTCGGTTGGTTGATTCATTCTTCTTATGTTCCACCCTTCGGATAGACATGTCGCCCCGCTGGGGCTAAATGAACCGATGAGCCAATGATTTTTAGTTTCACGCATCACGTTTTGCGTTATCAACAGCTGCAAACCAGCACGATTGGTTAGTAGTAGACCACCAAGAATTGGTTTGAGGACAATGGAGTGCTTAATTGCAAGGGACCTCCGAACGCAGGAAATATGACGGTGCAACGGCGCGCGCAATACAGATTGGTCTGTTTTTAGTCCCTGTCAACGTCTATTGGGTGACACTTGTGGAGATGAAGTATCGCGCAGAGGCGACCGCCCTGCCGATATTTATCTACCCCATCTTTATTCTGTTCTGCCTTGTCGCTTTCAACAACTGCCTATCAAAGTTATGGCAGCGGATCCGTTTATCCTCTGGGGAGCTACTGACCATCTATTCCATGCTCGTGATTTCGACTTCGATCGCGTCGTATGGGATGTTACAGGATCTGTTCGCGTTCTTCCTTCACCCGTACCAATTCGCCTCGCCAGAGAATGAGTGGAAAGAACTCTTTTTCCATTATATTCCGCCTTGGTTCACCGCCAACACACCTCATGATATACTTGCTGAATTCTATGAAGGCGATTCAACGCTCTACAAAGCAAAGCACCTTAACGCTTGGGTGAGACCTATGTTGGTCTGGACAGTATTCACGTTGGTGTTACTATATATGCTCCATTGCATGAACACACTCGTGCGTCGCCAGTGGGTCCAGACAGAACGACTAGCATTTCCAATCATCCAGCTGCCCGTAGCGATGGCGCAGTCACCACATTTCCTTCGGAACGGTTTTTTATGGCTCGGCTTCGCTATCCCCGCCGTTCTCGATCTCATGAACGGATTGCATGTCCTTTATCCATCCGTTCCATACCTCCACCTCAAATTGACCTCCATCAGCCAATATTTCTCCGAGAAACCGTGGAGTGCGATAGCAGGTACGCGGCTTTCCTTTTATCCGTTCATGATCGGACTCGGATTTTTCCTACCGCTTGACCTCTCTTTCACCTGTTGGTTCTTCTATGTACTGCGCCGGCTAATAAGTGTGTTGGTTACTTACTTAGGACTTACGCATCTCCCCGGCTTTCCGTACTTTCATGAACAAGCCGGCGGCGGTTGGTTCTGCCTATTCTTCATAGCGATATGGGCAACGCGGAAGCATTTGGCTTTTGCGTTTCGGACCGCATTTTCCGCGACCTCATCGGCCGATGCGGATGAACCGATGCGCTATCGAACGGCACTGATCGGGTTGGCGGGTGGATTTCTGTTCATGGCTATCTTTTCTGCCCAAGCCGGCATGTCAATGGTCGCTATCCCAATCTTCTTTGCCCTCTATTTTGCTATCGCTATCGTTATCACCCGTCTACGGGCAGAATTTGGCGCACCGCACAGAATATCCAATAATCCGATGGACGTAATGGTGACCTGTTTTGGATCGCTAGCTTGGGGTGGACGCAACCTGACTGTGATGAGTTTCTATCAGTGGTTCAACCGGAGCTATCGTTCGCACGCAAACCCGAATCAGTTTGAACCGCTCAAGATGGCTGAGGTCGCTAACATCAACAGTCGTCGATTGGTGTGGGCGATGATGCTTGGGTCTGCTGTCGCACTCATTGTAGGGATGTGGATAAATCTAGACCTCATGTACCGAGACGGAGCAATTGCACGGGTGTCGTTCTTTAAGATCTGGGTCGCCAATACAGCGTTCCGACGATTGGAAACCTGGCTATATCATCCGATGCCTGTCGATTCGCTGCGCATGACGTTTATGGGCGGTGGGCTGGTATTGACCTTGATTCTGTTCGTTTTGCGAATGCGCTTCTTTTGGTGGCCCCTTCACCCCGCTGGCTATCCGCTCGCCCTCAGTTCCTCGATTGATTACTTCTGGTTTACTTTTTTTATCAGTTGGGGGTTAAAAGCGGTTATCCTGAAGTATGGCAAAGTTAGGGGGTATCAACGCGCCATCCCATTCTTCTTCGGTTTGATTTTGGGGGATTTCATCACAGGTGGACTCTGGATGGTGTACGGTGTTTTGACACAGCAGCAGGTCTATATGATCTACCTGAATGGGGGCACGTGGTATTGAAACACCGCCTTATAAAGTAGGGGACGCAGATCCGCGTCCCCTACACAACCAATAGAGTAATTCGTATTAAGATTCCACAAAAACACAAAATCAAACTTGTCAGAAAAGAAGGTGCTTTTTATGGTATCACACATTTCAAACACTCGACCCGATCCTGATCCGATACTTGTTGACATCGCTGCGTATGTCGCACAGGAGGTTATTGACAGCGATCTCGCTTACGAGACCGCGCGCCACTGCTTGATGGACTCACTCGGTTGTGCGTTGCTGGCATTGCGTTATCCCGAATGCACAAAACATTTGGGACCAACCGTTCCCGGCACACATGTTCCATACGGTGCCCGTGTTCCGGGAACGCAATTTGAATTAGATCCGGTACAGGCAGCCTACAATATCGGTTGTCTGATTCGCTGGCTGGACTACAACGATACATGGCTTGCGGCAGAGTGGGGGCATCCGTCCGATAATCTAGGCGGTCTCCTTGCGATGGCAGATCACTTGAGTCGGCGGAATCTAGCAGATGGCCGTTCGCCATTGTTGATGCGGGATCTCCTCACTGCGATGATCAAAGCGCACGAAATTCAGGGTGTCCTCGCGCTGGAAAACAGCTTGAACCGGGTTGGCTTGGACCATGTACACTTTGTCAAAGTTGCATCAACCGCAATAGTAACGGGGATGCTAGGAGGTAGAGAGGAAGAGATTGTCAATGCTGTTTCCAATGCCTTCGCTGACGGGGGCAGCCTACGGGTCTATCGACAAGCACCGAACACCGGTTCACGGAAATCGTGGGCAGCGGGCGATGCAACGAGTCGCGCGGTATGGCTAGCGTTGATGGCGATGAAGGGGGAAATGGGCTATCCGTCCGTACTCTCCACCAATGGGTGGGGCTTTTGCGACGTGTTGTTTAAAGAAAAGCCATTTGTCTGTCGGCAGCCCTATGGAGCTTACGTGATGGAGAACATTCTGTTCAAGATTGCGTTCCCAGCGGAGTTTCACGCCCAGACAGCGGTGGAATGTGCCTTCGCGCTGCATGAGAGCGTGAAAGATCGTTTGGACGAGATTGACGAGATCACAATCACAACACATGAGTCTGCGATACGCATTATTTCAAAAACGGGACCGCTGCACAACCCCGCCGATCGCGATCACTGTCTTCAATACATGGCAGCGATTGGGCTCATCTACGGAACGCTCACCGCCGATCACTACGAAGATGAGGTCGCAGCGGATCTACGCATTGACGCCTTGCGCGAAAAGATGACCGTCGTAGAAAATCTGCAGTATAGCAAAGATTATCTCGATCCGGATAAACGATCAATCGCCAATGCGCTCCAAATCCGCTTCACAGATGGCTCAATCACTGGAAAGGTTGAAGTCGAATACCCGATCGGGCATCGTCGTCGCCGCGCGGAAGGGATTCCGTTGCTGGAGGAAAAGTTCGCCAATAACCTAACGACCCGTTTTCCGGCGCAACAGGTGGGGACAATCATGGAACTTTGTCTGGATCAAGAACAATTGGAAGTCACGCCGGTGAATGAATTTATCGGGATGTTTATTATCTAACCGGACGAACTACCAAAAGCATAAAAGGAGGAATTATAGTAGATCTTGGAATTAATGAGACACTCCAAACCGGTGCGGTTAGAAACCGCACCTACCGGGGGACAAAAGTGTTTATTTATTTTTAGAATTCACTATAGTTTATGGCAGATGATAGAATTACTTAGACACTTGTACCCACAAACAACCCCCTAAATCCCCCTTATCAGGGGGACTTTGGAAAATGTCCACTTATTTCTCTAATTCACCATAGTTTAGATAAACCCTTGTCGGCTATAGGATACCTCCTTTTTATTTTAGGACTTACGCAAATTGAACAGAAAATTGGCATATTTTGATGAAAAGTGGTTATTTGGTTGCATCTAACCCCCTAAATCCCCCTTATCAGGGGGACTTAAAGAGGAAATGCGTAAGTCCTATATTTGTTTAAATTTAACGAAACCGAACGAAGAAAACCGTCGTTTGTTAAGGTCGGTATACCACAAGATATTGGGTCGTTGAACCCAATGGCACACAAAAAAAATGCAAAAAAACGCTTAAACCCGCACTACCACTGTCTTTTTCGCTTGACATGCTAGTGTGTGTGTAGTATAATTGGCTCAGTTTTTTAGTATAATCTTTAAGTCTTTTCATCCATTAGGAGGATAACATGGCTGACGTTAGTAAGCAAGACGTTGTCGACGCCGTTGCTGATGCGACAGGATCGAGTAAAGCAGACGCAAATAAAGCGGTTGACGCCGTTATTGATTGTATCAAAGGTTCTTTAGCCGCTGGTAAATCTGTCGGGCTAATTGGTTTTGGTACTTTTGAAGTCAGAGAGAGAGCCCCCCGTGAAGGTCGAAATCCCCAAACGGGAGCCACAATCAAAATTGGAGCGAAGAAGGTTCCTGCCTTCAAAGCTGGAAAAGGGCTCAGAGACGCTGTTTAATTAAGTAATCATAATGATCACCATGGCCGTTTTAAGGCATGGTCTAAAAATTGGTTGAATCTGTTTTAAATGCGCCATGGTGATCGTTTCCTCCTTCTACTCACCTCTCCATTACATCCCCCTCCAATCTATATCTCAAACGAAGCGTCCCAAAAACGCTGCACACCCCTCACCTTATCTTTCAATTACAATACTCCAATTTGTGCCTCCGTTCGCCGATTCAAAAAGCAATCCTTGACGCCGTGTCGTTAAATAGGCTACACTTATAGACAAATGTCGAGTGTATATTGTAGAATAGGGCAGACCCTCCGGTGGAGTAACGCTGCGTGGGGCTCGCTTAGAATCCAGCTGTAACAAATTAGCAATCCATGGAGAACGAACAGTTGAACGACACCAATTCCGTAGATGTGCCAGATGCAGATTTAGAAGCTGCAGAATTTTTGAAAAATGCGCGAGAATCAATTTTGAATGAACTCAAGAAACGGATCGTTGGTCAACAATCGGTTATTGACGAATTGTTGATTGCGCTTTTTTCGCAAGGGCACTGTTTACTTGTGGGAGTGCCCGGCCTAGCAAAGACGCTGCTCATCAATAGTCTGGCTCAAATTTTAGACCTTGATTTCAGTCGCATCCAATTCACGCCGGATCTGATGCCTGCGGACATCATCGGCACCGATATCATTCAGGACGATGTGGACACCGGCAGACGGTTTTTCCGCTTCATTAAGGGCCCCGTTTTCGCCAATATCGTGCTAGCGGACGAGATTAATCGCACCCCCCCCAAAACGCAAGCGGCACTGTTGCAAGCCATGCAGGAGTACAAAGTTTCCGCGGGTGGCACAACCTATGAACTAGATCGCCCCTTCTTTGTCTTAGCGACACAGAATCCGATTGAGCAGGAGGGCACCTATCCGCTGCCTGAAGCGCAACTGGATCGGTTCATGTTCAATATCTATCTTGACTATCCCGATCCCGCCGATGAAAAACAGGTTGTCATGGCGACGACTTCTGCATATGAACCGCAGCTAGACGCCGTTATCACAAGCGAAGAGATCCTGCGGTTGCAGCAGGTTGTCCGGAAGGTTCCAATTGCGGAATCAATCGTTGATTATGCAGTTGCATTGAGTCACCATTCTCGTCCAAACGCGCCGGATGCGCCGGATTTCATCAAGGATTGGGTTAATTGGGGTGCAGGTCCCAGAGCGTCGCAATATCTGGTACTAGGAGCAAAAGCTAGAGCGATTACGCATGGTCGCTATCATGTCTCTTACGACGATATACGCGCCGTCGCTAAACCGGTGCTGCGACACCGTATTCTCACGAACTTCAACGCCGAAGCTGACGGGATATCAAGCCTTGATATCATTGATCGATTGCTAGACTTGGTGCAGCCTTCGGAAACTTAGGTAGAAGTATACACAGGAAAACGGGAAGACGGGAAAACCAGAAAACGGGAGGCAGCGGGAGAGCGAGTTTTTGAGGGCTTGCCCTTCACCCACTCGCTCTCTCGCCCGATCATTTTTTCGTCTTATACAAACTCACTGCTGCTTTCCGAGTTGCGGACTGTAACCGTCAACTCATTAAACCTGAATAGTGGAGGTAACTTATATGCGACGCAACAAACTACGAGAGCTGTTGAACGAGGGGAAACCGACGCTCGGCACTCATATCCATAGCACCTGGCCCTCCGTCGTCGAAGCGATTGGGCATACAGGATTGTACGATTATGTTGAATTTGTGGCAGAATACGGTCCCTTCGATCTGCACGATCTCGATAATCTGGGTCGGGCGGCGGATTTATACGGCATGTCTAGCATGATCAAGGTTGACCAAGAGCCGCGTGGCTTTATCGCACAACGCGCAATCGGCTCCGGTTTCCAGAGCGTGCTGTTTGCCGACTGTCATACAGTAGAAGATGTCAAGGAGTGTGTGCGCATCTCACGCCCGGATACCCCCGAAGATGGCGGCTCCTATGGTGTTGCAACTCGTCGCTTCGCATACATGGGGTACGGAGGCTCCCAGACATATGTTGAGGCGATCAGGGATGTCGTCGTCGTGATTATGATTGAGAAGGCGGGCACTGTTGATAACCTAGAGGAAGTCCTTTCGGTCGACGGGGTCGACATGATCCAGTGGGGCGGATCCGACTACTCGATGAATATCGGCAAAGCCGGTGAACGGGGCTCTCCTGAAATCCAAGCTGCCGAGCGCAAAGTGTTTGAAACTGCTATAAAGATGGGTGTACCACCACGCGCCGAAGTTAACACCGTGGATTCGGCGAAATCCTACCTTGATATGGGGGTCCGCCATTTCTGTATTGGCACGGATATTTCGATCCTTTTCGATTGGTGGAAGACACATGGTGACGATTTTCGGAAAGCGATAGAAGGATAACGTCATTTGGACTTCCAGATGTAATTATCGCACAAGTGAGATAGTCGCATTTCTAATGATAAGATGAAACGTGAAACGTGAAACGTAATAGGTGAAAATTTTCACGCTTCACGTTTCAGGTAAGGAGACGGTGTGAAACGCAAAGCTGAAGTTGCTCGCGAAACGCGGGAGACGCAAATTACGCTTAAACTCAATATCGATGGTTCAGGGGAGTCCAATATCAGTACCGGCGTTGGGTTTCTGGACCACCTACTTGAACTCTTTGCCAAACACGGATTTTTTAACCTCGAAGTAAATGCTACCGGCGACCTTCACGTTGATGCACACCACACGGTTGAAGATGTGGGCATCTGCTTAGGGGGGGCTTTCAGGGACGCAGTCGGAGACAAAGCCGGAATGCGTCGATTTGGCAGTTTCACCGTTCCGATGTATGAGGCACTTGCACGGGTTGATCTGGATCTCTGCGGCCGCTCTTACCTTCACTACCAAACACCCCTCAATCATGGACAGATAGGCACCTTTGATGTGGAACTTGCTGAGGAATTTTTCCACGGGTTTGTCAACCATAGCGGAACGACGCTGCACATCAATGTCCCTTACGGCACCAATCGTCACCATATCATTGAAGCGATTTTCAAGGCGGTTGCAAAAGCGCTTGATATCTCTACAAGTATTGATGATCGTGTCAGTGGTGTGCTTTCAACAAAAGGGACCTTATAAAAAATAAAGAGCAACGGGTCATACGTAAGGGAGTATCTGTCTACCGACGTTCTCTTTGAAGGGAATCATTTTTGACCAATGCGCTCTTGCACATTATTTTCTACGTACTATTTGTTTCACCATCCCTACCAACTGCATAGAAGAATTAAACTATTTCTTCAGCCAAAAGATTCTTTTGTAAACTAGTCCTCTTTCTTCTGCGTTTATCTCCCAAATCTTAGCAAGCCGCCATATAGAGGATCTGCCAGATTAATGAACGGTTTATCTGATTTCAGATCTGATGGAGATACGCATTGAATTTGATCGGCACAAAAATTTCCCGCCCGCCTTCCTTCTTCATTCTCGCACTTGTTTTTGTTACGTTACATCCGCCCGCTGCTCAGGCCGAACCTATTCTCAAAGACGTATCGCTGACGGAATCCTACATGAAACGCCGCGCCCTAGCACTCGATATGGAAGAAGCCGAACCCCCAACCAAGCTCGCCGAAGAATCGCAGACACAGGATTTTTGGGCAACTCCAGCAGATTCGGATCCGGATCCGTTGAAAACCCAGCCGCCCCCGGCAGACGAAGCAACAGACGACCAAGACATCCGTCTAGAGATGTTGACGCCGTACTATGAATCGTTGCGTCGATGGAAGAATCCACCTTTTCTCCTCGACCTCAACGAACTTGGTGACTTACGCGAAGGCAAACAGAAAGAGAAAGAAAAGGGTATTGCGCTTCCCCTCCAGTCTAACCTCCAGATCACGGGTCATAAATCGGTAACAGTTGAACTACACCAAACGCACTATTTTGGCGAAGGCGATATCAACCGTTATGGCGGCAGTTATGGAGGAGGTAGTTTTGGCTCCGGACTAGATCTCGGGTTGACCTCCTCCTATACCTACGACAGCTTTGGCAGCGGTTTTGGTGGATATGGCGGTGGATACGGTGGCGGTTTCGGAGGTGGATATGGCGGGTATAGTGGCGGTTTCGGAGGTGGATATGGTGGTGGATCCGGCAGCAGTTTTGGAAGTGGTCGTTACGGAGTGCCTCGTGATACCGGAATAAATATTCGGCAAACCCTCGAGGTCGGTTTACACGGGCGGGTTGGGGAACGCACTCACGTTGAGGTTCAATATAGCGACTCAGGCGGTGGGTACGGTGGCGGATACGGTGGCGGATACAGTGGCTATAGTAGTGGTTATAGCGGCGGGTACGGCGGTGCAAAAGAACAGAAAATCCGCGTCTGGTATGAAGGAACGGAAACAAGTATTCTCAAGACCCTCTCTTTTGGTGACCTGACACTTAATATACCCAATACCCGATTCTTGAACGTCAATCGCAATCTATTTGGACTTGAGGCGGTCGCCCAACTTGGAGGGGCAAAGTTGACGGCATTCGGTTCCCGCAGCAAAGGTATCTCTGATATACGCCGTTTCCGCGGGGAATCTCGACGCGCAGGCGGCGGCAGAGGTTTCCCAATTCCCGATGCGAATTATGTTAAAGAGCGTTTTTATCTGATTCATCTCGGTGAAGATGAACTCCTCCACGACTCCTACCGCCCAATTAAGCACGGTAGCGAGGAGATTTATATCGACGATAACGTTGCAAGTAACAATCAGGGTGGTGTACGGACGGGACGTGGTTACTTCAACCTTCAGCAGGCGGGTCGGGATTATAATATCAATTACGAAACCGGTGAAATCGAGTTCTTAACGCCGATTTCTGCCAGCTACGAGATCGTTGTCGCCTATGAATATCTCGGCGATGGTGGTGGTGTGGTTGGAAATCCGGGGAGTGTCTTTGACGATGAGAATGATGACGGCACAGTCGATGAAGAAGGAGAGGCAATCGGCTATGTCACCATTAAAAAGAAAAGCCTGCGCGGCACGGAATCACGGCGTGTGTATAGTCTCGGCAACCGGAATATTAGCCCACGGGATTATCAAATCACCATTGTGCGTCAGGGGAGTGGTGAATCATTCAATACAGGGAGCGCAGAAATTCCGTATATCCAGATCTTTGAACTAGATCAAAATGGAGATGGTATCGTTGATCCAGAGTTTATCGACTTTGACCGAGGCATCTTGACGTTTCCTGATTTGCGTCCCTTTGTTATTGATGATCCCACAAGTCCTTACTACCAATTTCGTGAACAGTTGAGTAACGAAGCAATCTACCACGAAAACCCCAGGACGACCGATGCGGCTTACACGATCATCGTAGATTATTCTTTTCAATCGGAGACGTATAACGTCGGGCTATTTGTTATCCCAAACAGCGAGAAGGTAAGACTCAATGGGCAACTGCTGCAGCGCGATGTTGACTATACAATGATATATGAGGTCGGCAGCATTCGCTTTTTTACTGAACTTGATGAATTCGACGAAATTGTGGTTGAGTTTGAGAGAACTCCGTTTGGTGGATCGCTGCAACAAACGGTTGCCGGACTATGGCTGGAATATTCCTACGTGCCCAAACCGAAAGCAGAGAAGAAAGAGCAGCAGTTCGATCGGTTTGAACGGCTTATCGGTAGGATTGATGGCCTGGAAATAGGTGATCGGTCTGACATTCAAGACAGTCCCTTTGGACAACGTTCCTCCGGTGGATTTGGTAGTCGAGGTGGTGGTAGATCTCGTGGTTTTGGCGGCGGTTTTGGCAGCGGTTTCGGCGGTGGATTCGGTGGATATTCCAGCTTAGGTGGTCGATCTAGGCGAGGGTTGCGTGCCGGTGGCAGCAGCTATTTCAATCCTACATTCCAAAAAGGATTTAGTTTTGCAACAGGTTACATCCTGAACACCGGACAGAAGCCGTCTCGCATCCCCGATGTCAACGGTGCACCGAGTCGCTTGCAGGCTGTCAACTTCAACACCAGCTTCGGAAGAGATTTCAATTTAGCATGGTTGTTGAACCCACTACCCTTTGTCGCAATGCGTAATTTTCCGTTGTCAGTAAATTTCAGCGGGGAAACAGCGTTCTCCCACAATAACCCGAACAGCGTTGGGCTCGCCCTAATCGATAGCATGGAAGGGGCACGGGAGGCGTCGAACACCCCCACGTTCAAACATCATTGGCGTGTGAGCAGCCTACCCGTCGCAGAAGGAGTGACCTTGGATAATCGCGCACTTTTTCGGGTGCTCGCGCGGGATCGCAACGAATCCCAAGCTGTTGGCAACTATATGCGTAATCGTGAGGTGCCTGCATCGGTGATTAATCCGCTGGCAAACTCGACGGAAGAACGCCTCATCATGGAGGTTGGTTACGATTTGACAGATGTCATCGAGGAGTGGGGCGGCTTTTCGTACGGTTTATCCGCCTCTGGAGAGGATTTTTCAGAGCGCCAATTCCTCGAAATTTGGTTTCGGGTACGTGGTGATTCGGACGTAACGTTGCATATCGATCTGGGTGTTGTGAACGAAGATAGTGACTTGGATAACCGACTTGACACCGAAGATTTGCCACCGGAGTTGGAAGATATCAACGGGGATGGGAAGGTCGATACGCTAGACCTTGATTTGGAAAACCTGCCTGCCTCCCACAAATTCCGTGCAAATGGCTCGTTGGACACAGGCGAGGATGTCGGCTGGGAGTATAGTGCTGGGTTTCGACCGGCGAAAGTTGGCACCAACAACACAGTTTTGGATACAGAAGACCTTAACGGAGATGGTGTCCTAGACACTATCGACGCCTATCTCGAAATCAAAATTCCGCTCAACGATATCCCTGAAGAGTGGCTAAAACGTCAACATCCAAATGGCTGGACATTTCTGAGTATCCCGCTCAGTGCCGCAACAGCTGAAGGGAACCGGCTACCGAACCTTGGCTATATCCAACATCTGCGTTTTTGGTTACAGAAGAATAGATCCGGAACTGTCACAGGCAAATTTGAATGGGCATCAATTGAGGTGGTCGGAGTTCAGTGGGAGCGCGGCGTAGTAACACGAAACGACACAATTACCAGTGATGCAGCCGAACGGTTCACCGTTGGCACCAAAGACAACTTCAATTTTAACGATTATCAGGTTGCTTACGACCAGATTAAGGATGAAGACAACTTTAAGAAGTTACACCCCTTTACCGACTCAACATACGGCTATCAACAACGGCAGCAACGGGAGCAAACACTGACGTTGAATTATGTACTTCTGCCGGAATCCTTCGGTGTAACATCGCGAGTATTGCGTGGACTCCAGCACGGCGAAGGACAAGATTTTTCAAAACATGACACGCTTCGACTGTGGATTTACGGCGATAGCAGCGAGACGACATTTGTGTTACGTCTTGCGCCGAGTATCCGTACCGGATTTCGGTCTACCTATCGTTCTGCAGGTCCCTTTGAGAATCCGCAAGACCAAGAAGAAGATATTAATGTCTTTGAAAATTTGAGGGACTTTTACGAATACACACGCGTAATTGATTTCGACGGCTGGAAGCTAATTGAAATCGAGTTGCACGATCTGAAACACAATGAATATCCGGACGCTGACATACCAACTAATCTAGGCGGCGTTATACCGCAAACAGGTCAAATTGGTCAACTGGATCCAACAACGTCGCCGGACCAGTCGCCTGAGCAAGAGGTAGATGCTAACGCACCGGATGGACATCCGGATGGTTTCGTTGTGCGGGGAACAAACAGCTCCCAACTTTCGATAAAGAATGTCGGAGGCATCCTAATCGGTCTCCGCAATGACACCGCACGAGAGATTGGTGGAGAGGTGTGGGTCAACGAAATTCATCTAAGCAATCCGCTAGTACGTTCAGGTTGGGCCCGGCGCGCGAACATGAACGTTAAACTTGGCAATCTGATTAAGGTGGATGGCGGATATGCAAGGCAAGACAAAGACTTTGAGAATTCTGCCGGCGATACAGGGCGTCAACGTCGACACGATTTGGGTTATAGTACGACTAGCAATGATTTCAATATCAATACTGAACTCACCCTCTTTTCTTGGCTGCCCATCCGCTACTCTGTCCGAGAGGATGAATCTGAGACAGAGAGCCAGCGTGGATCTTTTAGCTCCTTCCAAAGTGGAAAAAGTAAAACAAAGAATCGGGATTTTTCGGTGAGTTTGAATTTGCGTCCACTCCCAGTATTGGGGTTCGCGCTCAATCGTCAAGATTTCTGGAATGAGCGCCAAGGCACGGAACTAAGCGATCTCTATACCGGCTCTTTCCAGTTCGCTCTCGGCTCGTTTTTTGGACTAGATGTTCAGTACCACCACGAAGACGTTGAAACAGATCCACTGACAGCAACAGACACGAGTAGCGGCAGCCGTTCTTCGTTTGGGAGCTACTATGGACGCAACCGAGATGAAAAGGTGGATAGCGGCAGTATTTCAGTCGACATCAGTCCGTTTGAGAGTTTTAGCCTGAATCCGCAGTATGAAGTCCGGCGTACCCTTGAGAAACAGGATCCTAGCGCCCAAGGCGAAAGTAGTTTCAGCAGCTTCGGACAATCGGCAGCCACACCAGTAACAGGAGAGGAAGCAGAAGAACCGGCAGTAGCCCCTATATTCACCATTGCAGAGCGAGAACATCGGCTTGCTCTGACTCCGCGCTTGAATCGCGATTTTCTAGGTATCCGTCCAACGATAAATAACCGAGTTAGTCTGAATGAGAACTGGTTTGGCGATCGAAAAGATGCCCGGATCAGTGCGAATGTTAGCTTAGGACTCAACGTCCGCCCACGGGCGTGGTTCGGTTGGTTGTTCCGCGAACCGGAACCTGAAGCGCCTCCCGAAGCAGAGAGTGAACAGGGGGCAGCAGAGACGGGAGAGGCAGAAAATAAGGAACAGAGTAGTCCAACATCTAAACCGCCCTCAGACTTTGACAGCTTTGATGAAGAAACGCGCCTTGAGGAAACGCGTCAACGAGAACTTGACCGGCTTGAACGGATGGGCATTGATTCGGATGTAATTGAAGAAGCAGAGGAGCAACGCGGGGACTGGATTCGTCGTGATAAGGCGGAACTGGCACGAAAACTGAAAGAACGGGAAAGCAAACCAAAAGAAAAAGAAGCAGGCCTTTTTCAACGGAGCATTGAAAGCCTTGGGTTGAATGCGAACGTCAGTCTCAACAATCAAGATTCTCTACGAAGGCTAGATCGGGGGATGCGGGTTGCTGATATTTTACAACTTCCGGATGAGGCTGAAGAACGCACCCAGTCGCGCCAAGGGACACGCTACAGTTTTCGCACATCGGTTGATCCGTGGAGCTGGGCATCGCTCGGCGGCAACATCGATCTCAGTAACAACTTTACCAAGTCATCAAGTACCTCCTCTAGATCCGAGTCTGTACGTTATGAAGGGGATATTAAGATCTTCAATTCAAAAAACTCATCAAGCCTTCAGATGAGATACGGCTATACGCTACGAGATCAGAGTAATATCAATACCCAGATTGGCCAGACGACCGCTCACGAACCCTCGGTTAGTTGGAGTCATACATGGGGAGAGACGACAAAAACTGCATTTGGTATCCGCCTCACACAACGCGATGGGGAACGAAGCGGGATTGATACGACTTCGTTCATTGTTACACCAAATGCCAGTATTGACTACCGGGTGCGGATAGAAGGCGGAATTCGGCTTCCCTTTATCGGCAATATTCCCCTTGAGCACGACTTAGATCTCAGCAACACCCTTTCAACGGTTATCCGTCGCGAACGGTTTGGAGCGAATCGGGAAGAACGGTCTGAGCGATATGAAACGTCTCTGCGGGTTGGATATAGGTTGAGCGAGCGCCTCACTGCCGACTTGAATCTCGGCTTGAGCTATAATAACGATCGTGTCGAAGAGGGGCGGGATTTTATTTCGGTGGCAAGTGCGTTGACGGTTCGGGGCGAGTTTGAGTAATCGTAAGGGACTGATTCGGTTTCAGGTCAACGAACTGATCAGCGTCTCCACTGTCCCACAGTACCGTAATTTCATCAATTTGGGAATCATTTCTAACTCCGAAGATAGCTGTGAGTTCGCTCTGCGAACAGTAGCTTGCCCCACTCTTCAGCGTGCGTGTCTGCGTACCGGATTTAGACTGTACAGTAATCTTCGCACCGATTCCACTCCGGTTGCTTTTGGTCCCGATCAGTTTCAACTTAATCCAATTGTTTCGATTCCCACCGTCGTTACGGTATAGACGGGCTGCTGCATTGGAAGTATTGACCAACACATCCCAATCACCATCGTTATCAATGTCCCCATACGCCGCACCGCGTCCGACGATCGGCTTTTGAAGGTCTGAGCCGACTTTTGGCGCAACTTCTTCAAACTGACCATCTCCAATGTTGTGGAATAAATGTGGTGGTTGCGCATAAGTCACCTTGCTCTGCAGAGCGTTGATGTCGCTTTCAATGTGACCATTGGCAGCAAAGATATCAAGTTTTCCATCTAGGTCGAAATCGAAGAAGAAACAACCAAATGTCAACGTTAGCAAACTTGGAAGTCCAATCTTGGCAACGGGGGCATCATCGATAAAAAGCGCCTCCTCGTTACGATAAAGATTCATCATTTCATTGGAGAAATTACCAACCATAAGGCTTTCCCGTCCGCTGCCATCGTAGTCTCCGGTGTCAACCCCCATCGCACCTGTCGCAACACCTCTTTCATCGAAAGCAACACCCGTTTCTAGTCCTCTTTCGATAAAGGTCCCGTCCCCGTTGTTCTGATAGAGTTTATTCGGTTGTGTGTCATTCGCCTCGAAGATATCGGGGAAGCCATCGTCGTTGTAATCAAACACACAGACACCGAGCGATTTACTGGTCGGGTCTTCGATTAGGGCAATGCGAGAGACATCGGTAAACGTCCCATCCCCACGGTTCCTGAATAGCTTGCTTGCCTGCCCCGGATACGATTTGGGACCGCAGTAAGATCTATTCACACCGTCTAGCTCGTCGCAGAACAGATTGGTCTCAGGGGTCCATTCCACATAATTGGCGACAAAGAGATCGAGATTGCCATCTCTATCGTAATCCAGCCAAGCGCAGCTTGTCCCTAAACCGGGGTTATCAATTCCCGCCGTTTGCGTTGCATCAACAAAGGATCCATCGCCCTGATTCTGAAATAACCGATCCGCCGTTAAACAGCTTATATACAGATCATCATCACCATCATTATCGTAGTCAGCGACAGCGACACCGAGTCCGTACAATTCTACGGCAAGTCCGGCAGTTTCTGTGACATCAGTGAACGTTCCGTCTTGGTTGTTCCGATAGAGCCCCATCGTTTGTCGCTTCCCGGTTGGCTGCCCACCCCAATCTTTACCGTTCACCAACAGAATATCCTGCCACGCATCGTTATCGTAGTCAATAAATGCACAGCCAGAAGCGATCTCTTCGGGAAGGTATTTATCGCCAAACGCACCGGTGTTATGGACAAAATCGATCCCTGCCTCTTTCGTAACATCGACAAATTGGGGGAGTGTTTCTGCAGCAGTTGCGCTTTGTATCCAGATCAGAGATATGAAACTGAAAATCCATTTTGTTAATGATGTGGGTTTCATTATTGGTTCATTAGAAAATAAAGTGCCAAACGCTCAGAGAAACCGAGTTTTTTCGGAAAAACTCGGTTTCTTTACACAACTTCTTAGCATGACCTCACTGTTGATTGTATTTAAGTGCCCACTTTAACTTTCGTATTGTGTGTCATGGCAGCCTCAACGGCTAAACAGGTTTCAACCGTTGCAATCCCTTCAGACAATGGACAAGCCAGAGGTGTATATTCCAAAATACTATCGACAAAGTTCTCCATCTCGTATGCCCATTCAGGGGAGCCACGACCATGTAGCGGTGTCGTTGTCAAGCGTTCTGGATCCCATTCGGCTGACTTGTGGAGATAACCGTGCAGCACCTCTTCCTCCCACCAACAGATGATTGTCCCGCCGTGACCGTAGACGGAAAGCGACATAATGTATGGACGCACCACCGATGCGCTGGTAAACACTTTGCCCATCGCACCATTCTTGAATTTCAGAACTGCGAGTCGCGCATGTTCCGTATAATCACCGGATACCTCCTCAATGTCGCCGGCAACCCAACGCAACAGGTCTACCGAGTGATAGGCAATGCCCAATCGCATCTGTGCCCGTGGGCTGCGTCCCCATGTCAGGCGGCTCGGATATTCATCCGGATCTGCTTTATGTGCGTAGTTGGACGAAAGGTAGAACAGATCGCCGATGTCGCCGCCGGAAACAATCTCTTTCGCGTGTGCAAAGGTGGGCCAAGAACGGCAGATATGTCCTGTAGCAGCTTTCTGGTTCGGATATTCAAACATGGCGATGCGAAGTGCTCGGCACTCCTCAATCGTAAGACACGCAGGCGTCTCACCAAGGACGTGCTTTCCTGCACCCAAGCACGCAAGCAGCTGCTCTGCGTGAAGGTAGTGCGGTGTGCACAAATTGAATGCGTCGATTTCGTCATCCTTCAAGGCTTCGTCAAACGAACGATAGATTTTCGGAGCGCCCCACGCCTCCGCCTTCGCCTTTGAGGCGTCAGAATGTGCCACGACAGCGGCAACCGATGCTTTCTCAGGAATTGTCTTGTAGCCGTTAAAATGGTTCGTACCTGTCCAACCTGTGCCGACTATACAAACGTTGACTTTGTCCATCGCTTAGATCTCCTTAGTTCTGGCAAACCGTTCCGCACATAAATGATTCGTTACTTAACCTCTTTTAGAAAGAAAAATTGTCCCTTACTTTGAAGATTCTGTGATATAATATCATAAGTTGTTACCTCCTGTAAGAGCAAATAGCACAGATCTTCGGAATGAAGCAGATGTTTTTGCCAGCGATCGCAACATTCTGCGACGCGGTACTATGATACAATTCGCATCACCCACTGGAAGAGAAGGTATCCGCAAGTTGAATTAATATTATATGTTACGAATTTTTCCTAGAGGTCTGTTATGAAAAAAACGCAGCGGAGTGCCAGCCAATTCCTCATCGCTGCGTCTACGCTGTTAATTTCGGCGATTGCGCTTTCCTCTTGGCAGACAATCAGCGATGCGGCACTGCCCCTCGACGAAATTGAACTGCCGATGGGGTTTGAAATTAGCGTCTATGCGGAAGGCATGCCCGGCGCGCGTTCAATGAGTCTGAGCCCCAATCGCACGCTATTTGTCGGCACCCGGGGCGCGGGGAAAATTTATGCGGTTCTGGATGGTGACGGGGACAACCAGGCCGATGAAGTCATCACGGTTGCACAGGGTTTGGATTCGCCCAATGGCGTCGCGTTCCGTGATGGAGCACTTTACGTGGCTGAAATCAGTCGTGTGCAGCGCTACGATAACATCGAAGCCAGTCTGCACAATCCGCCTGCACCTGTCGTGGTCAACGACAGCTTCCCGAATGACAGACATCACGGTTGGAAATTTATCCGTTTTGGTCCCGATGGGTTGCTCTACGTTCCTGTCGGCGCACCGTGCAACGTCTGCGAGCACCAGGATCAACGCTATGCAACGATTATGCGGATGAAGCCCGATGGCACAGACCTAGAAATCTTTGCACACGGTGTCCGTAACTCCGTCGGATTTGATTGGCGTCCAGAGACACAGGAACTCTGGTTCACCGACAATGGTCGGGATATGATGGGTGACAACAGACCGCCCGATGAACTGAATCACGCGCCAGAGAAAGGACTGCACTTCGGTTTTCCCTATTGCCATGGCGAGGAGATTCTTGATCCTGCCTTCGGTCAGCAACGCAGGTGTGAGGAATTCACGCGACCAGCGATGAAGTTAGGTCCGCATGTGGCGGCGCTCGGTATGCGCTTTTACACGGGCACCATGTTCGGTGAAACATATCGGAATCAGATCTTCATCGCCGAACACGGCTCTTGGAATCGCACGGTACCGATCGGCTATCGTGTGACGC
Organism: Candidatus Poribacteria bacterium; assembly: GCA_021295755.1. Taxonomy (NCBI): domain Bacteria; phylum Candidatus Poribacteria; species Candidatus Poribacteria bacterium. The sequence goes on along the minus strand of JAGWBT010000057.1, from coordinate 5,771 downwards.
TTGTGCGGTTGGAAGATAACCAGGCGGTGTCTTATGAAGTTTTTGCGGAAGGTTGGCTCCGAGAGAATGGTCGGGCATGGGGGCGTCCTGTGGACGTACTCGTGATGCCTGATGGCGCACTTCTCATCTCCGACGACCGCGCGGGCGTCATTTACCGCATCAGTAAGTCAACCGTTGTGCCGGTGGAGGCGACGGGAAAACGACAGGCCTTGTTGGGCAAAATCAAGCAGACTGCTCTGTTTCAGAACTATCCCAATCCCTTTAACCCCGAAACGTGGATTCCCTATCAACTAGCAGAAAAAGCATACGTTAGCATCCGCATCTACGACGCTTCCGGGCATCTCGTCCGGGAGTTAGCACTCGGCGATCAGCCCCCGGGTGAGTATCGGAAGCGGCAGAAGGCAGCTCACTGGGACGGACGTAACCACGCCGGCGAACTTGTCGTAAGCGGAATCTATTTCTATATCCTAGAAGCCGGTGATTTCCGCGCCACACGGCAGATGAGTGTGGCGCGATAGGTGTAGTTTCCCATTTGCTAGGGAACATGGTTAATGATGCGCCCTCTCCCTGAAAACTTTAAGGGAAAAATAGAAAGCATTGATAGCTAACCACTCTTAAATTTAGGGCAAGTGGGCTAAAGTGAATTAACGCACAACACCCGCTATTAAAGGCGAGATGCCGCTTCTAACCCTTACTCCATTTTCGGACAGAAAGTCCGTCTCGCTTTTATCGCCAAAAATATCCGCGACAAGGCGAGGGGCGAGATTCAAGGGGCTAGTGCCTTGGGCCTCCGTTTTTATCTGCGGGTCTCTGCGTGAATCTGAGTCCCACAATACAAAGCACCATTAAATCCATAACTCGCACCATAATATCGGAGGTACAAAAACTATGCCCAAACTCGTTGACCCCGTCATCGCGGATCCAGACGATATTGAGGCGCAAATCGAATGCTTCAAAGCCCACGGTTATGTTATTCTTCCAGATCTACTTTCGCCCGATGAAGTCGGCACCCTCAATGACGCCATTGACCGAGATCGGGAGACAAACCCTTTCATGTGGTTTTCTGGAACATCACCTGACTACAACTGCAATCTTCTGTTGACAGAGCCTGCCTTTGAGATGACCATCCGTCATGAAAGATTACTCCCGCTTATCGGAGAATTGATGGGCGGTCCGATCTGCTTTGAGGAACTCGCTGTACGCCACCGTGGTAGCGAGGATGAGGCGCATGATACGGGGTGGCACAGAGATCGTGGCTATTGGCCCCAACACCCCCTGAATCTTGATTATCCACAGGTTATCTACTACCTGAACGATGTGAACGAGACTACTCACTGTTTCTCTATCAGCCCGGAGCCTACGACAAAGACGCACACCTTGAACGCGGTGGTATCCTCCATTTCTACGGCAGCGCAGGTTCGGCAATCCTTTTCAACTGTGCTACTTTACACGGCGTAACACTACGGAATACTGATAAGGTGCGCCGCACAATTCAGGTCTATTATGGGCATCCCGATCGCCGTTCGTTGAGCGAAGTAACACTGATGCCTCCGAGTTTGTGGCGAGATCACTCAGACCCGGAAGTTCGCCGCTTCTACAGCAAGTTCAATCGGTATACGAGGGTCATGATGGACGGTCTCAGTATGCCTGATGAGAGGGAACACTCACTTCCGAAACTGTAGGTGAAAATCATGCAATTCAAAGCACATCTTGTTGATGATACAATCAGGAGCGTCTACGGGCTAGAAGTTGCCGACATCAACGGCGACGGACAGAAGGATATTATCATGGGCTCGACCGGCGAGCCGATTATTGCCTGGTACGAAGCACCTGATTGGAAAAGGCATCTGATTTCAGACCAACATCCCGGCAACATCACCATCGCCGCTCAGGATGTGACAGGAAACGGTCTACCAGATCTGTTTGTTGGGAGCGCATTTAATCGGGGCGATCGTTCTCTCATCGAATATCTACATTGGCTCGAAGCCTCTACGGACGGTGGGCAGTGGAAGAGTCATTTCATCGAAGAAATCCCATACCTGCACCGTATCGCGGTTGCCGACATCAACGGCGATGGTCAACCCCTCCTGTTCGCCGCATCGATTCAAGGTCCCGAAGGTGGGCTAGATGATTGGTACGATCCGGGCAGTCTTTGGTGCTATCCGCTCCCAAGTGACCCGGTCAATGGACCTTGGGAACGGCGTTTAATTGACGGTGAGCTGCATCTCAACCACGGGATGAGTGTCGGCGATGTGGACGGGGATGGCAGGCTCGATATCCTGATTGGCTGTCGGGATGGGGTCATTTGGCTTGAACCTCCTTCGGATCCGTTAGCAGGTGAGTGGAGCCGATGGGTGATTAGTGACCAAGAGAGCAGCGAGGTTTTTACGGTCGATCTGGATGGCGATGGGGTCAACGAAATCTTATCCATTGAACCGTGGCACGGGAACACGTTATCGTGGTACAAGGCGTCGGGGGATTTGCGGACAGGCAAATGGACACGCCACCAGATCGATGACACACTGAATCGTGGACACTCGCTGCACGGAGTTGATGTCGATGGCGATGGGCGGGTGGAGATTATCTCCGGGTATAACGGTGAGGGCTGGAACCTTCAACTCTATCGTCCTGAGAATCTGGATCAAAACCGGTGGACGAAAGAATTCATTGACCACGGTGGCTTGGGGGTCGGTAATATGCACGTGCTTGATTTGAACGACGACGGACGGGTGGACATCATCGCTGGGGGTTTGAGCACGGGGAACGTCAAGTGGTATGAGAATTTGAGTGCGTAGTTCCCTTCTTACAGCTAACCCCCTAAATCCCCCTTATCAGGGGGACTTATGAACCAACTGCGTAAGTCCTAATCAATTATGCTTATACTTTGTGCCAATGTTGGCAGCACTTCATTCAAATATCAAATTATTGATGTCGAAACATCAGCGTCGCTAGTCACCGGCGGTGTTGAGCGGGTCGGCAATTCTCCATCACCGTTCACACACGCCGTTCCCGGCAAACCGACTGTGAATGGCGAAATCGATGCGCCAAACCATAATGCTGCGATTGTACACGCGATAGATCTGATCACCGACCCAGAAACAGGAGTGATGGCGGATCTCAGCAACCTCGTAGGAATAGGCTTTAAGACCATTCTCGCCAGAGGGATTTGGCGTTCCGCGTTGATAACAGACGAAGTAATCGATGCCCTTGAAGACGATATTCCATTTGCCCCGACCCACAATCCCGCTTTCAGGAGCGACTTCCGAGCACGCCATTGGTCGCCGTTTTTGAGACATGGTTCCACCAAACGATGCCCGACTACGCCTCTGAATTTGGTGTCCCACGGGAGTGGGTTGAGAAGCATCACATCCGTCGCTACGGCTTCCACGGTGCATCACATCGCTACATCTCAGAACGAGTCCCCCAACTGCTCGGCGATCCACCGGCGGACCTGCGGATTATCTCCTGTCATCTTGGTGGGAGTTCATCGTTGTGCGCTATCTGCAACGGTCAGTCAATCGATACCACAATGGGAGTTTCGCCGCAATACGGTCCCATCCAATCATCCCGAAGCGGCGATCTGGATCCGTTTGCGGTGCTTTACCTGATGGACCGTCGTCAACTGATTGAGGAATCGGGGCTGCGAGGGATTTCAGGTGTCAGCGGCGATTTGCGCGATGTCGAAGCGGCAGCAACGGAGGGGAATGACGACGCACGGCTGGCGATGGACACCTTTTTCTATCAGGTCAAGAAGCATATCGGTGCTTACATCGCCGCGCTCGGTGGGGTGGACGTGATTGCGTTCACCGGCGGGATCGGCGAAAAGAGTACAACGGCGCGTGCGGCAATCTGCGATGGATTGGAATGGCAGGGTATCTTGTTAGATCCAGAAAGGAATGAGAGTCACACCGGCGAAGGCGAAATCTCCGCCGCCGATAGTCGTGCGAAAATCTTCGTCGTGCCAGCAGATGAGGAGATTATTGTCGCACGGGAAACGGCAAACGTCATCGCACAACGGAGGAATAATGCGTAATGCGTGATTCGTAAAATCTTCTCGCTCATGTTAAGAAGCCGTGCAACAGAAATCGATTTTTTGTAAGAGTTGAGTTACCCAATCTGTTGGTCAAAGGAACCTCGTCCGTACGGCGGGGAGACCCGGCCCCTACGATTTCGCTTCGCATTTTGCACCTTCTTTTTACGTGAGCCTTCTCAATAATGGCAGTTATCGGTCACGCTGTTTGAGCCGTCCCCATATTGTAAACTTTTTGTCCGCGGGAGAAACCGAAAAAGGAGTGTTCAACCATGCGGGACCAGAGTCACTATGCGGATTATTGGTGAGGTTTTGAAGATTACCCCCATCGGCGTCCATCACGTAGATTTCAGAGTTTCCATCTCTATCAGACTTGAACGCAATCCGTTCACCGTTGGGTGACCATGAGGGAGAACTGTCCCAACCGCGATGATTGGTCAGTTTTTGTTGATTCCCGCCATCGGCGTCCATCACGTAGATGTCAAATTTTACAAAGTCCCCCTTCCTATCAGCCGCAAAGGCAATGCGTTTACCGTCAGGGGACCATACAGGATCCCAGTCATTATTCCGATTTTCAGTGAGTCTTTGTTGATTCCCGCCATCGGCGTCCATCACGTAGATTTCAGAAGTGATTCCAAACTTGTTTTCAACGTGCCCCTCCCTCGCAGACGAGAAGACAATCCGTTCACCATCCGGCGACCATGAGGGATTCTCGTCTTCTATGAGATTGTTAGTGAGTCTTTGAAGATTGCTTCCATCGGCATCCATCACGTAGATTTCAATGTTATGATTCCTATCATTATCCCTATAAGACTGGAAGGCAATACGTGTACCGTCCGGTGACCACGAGGGAGATCTGTCATCAGAGGGATGGTTAGTGAGGTTTTGCTGATTACCACCATCGGCATCCATCACGTAGATTTCAGAAGTAAACCAACCGGGGATACGGTGAGGGTGCCCATCCCTATCAGATATGAAGGCAATCCGTTTACCAGCATGGCGATTATTGGTGAGTCTACGCGGATTACCACCATCGGTGTCCATCACGTAGATTTCAAAGTTCCCATCCCTCTTAGACACAAAGGCAATCTGTGCCTGTGCATCAATGGCTACTATCAGCGGTGTCAGACTTAATGCTACACCGGTAGCTAAAATCAAATGTGCAAACCTATGTCTTCGGTGCATCTGCTATGCCTCCTATGGTTTCAAATCGGTTTTTTATCCTTAAACGCTGTTCTCTCAACAGTGGCAGTTAGCGGTTTGCCTGTTTGACCGCTCCCCATAGCGTGAGGGCCTTACCGGCGGACGCAACGGAAAAAGCAGAACCAAACCATGCAGGAGCAAGGTCATCCTCGGGATGATTGGTGAGGTTTTTAGGGTTACTCCCATCGGCGTTCATCACAAAGATGTCGGGGTTCGCATCCGCCTCTCTATCAGACACGAAGACAATCCGCCTCCCGTCAGGGGACCAGGAGGGTTCCGTATCCTTAAAGGGATGATTGGTGAGATTACGCGGATTCCCCCCATCGGCATCCATCACGTAGATTTCATAGTTCCTATCCCTCCAGGACTGAAAGGCAATGTGTTTACCGTCAGGAGACCATGAAGGAGAACTGTCCCAAGCGCGATGATTGGTGAGGTTTTTAGGGTTACCCCCATCGTCGTCCATCACGTAGATTTCAAAGTTCCCATCCCTATCAGAATAAAAGACAATGTGCCTACCGTCTGGGGACCAGGAGGG
>JAGWBT010000056.1:2003-18767 GCA_021295755.1 Candidatus Poribacteria bacterium | reverse complement strand
TGAAATCGCTTGTGCCAGCTGCCATCATCGTTTTGCCCCCGTGCTATCACGGTGTAAACCTCTTCGGCTCGCTCCATGAACCGCGATTCACCGGTGATTTCGTAAAGGTAGAGCAATCCCCGGAGCACATTAGCGATACTTCGTAAACTAAAACTATAGGTCGGGTCCTCCGTCCATCGGTATCGCAAAAGGAATTCCCCTGCCTCCCGAAGCACCTCATAAGTCCGCAGGTCGCCCGTCAGATAGTAGTAATCCAGCCAGCCATCCAAAAAGGTGTGCGACGCACAGGGCTCATCGCCGAAATGGTCTGTGCTGTGCCGGAAGCAACCGCCGACCATATAAGGGCGGAACGGATGGAAATGGCACGTGTCCACGTCAGCCGAGTGTCGCGTCATAGACTCACCCAACTGAAAATAGTCCGCTCTGCCTGTCCGCAGATACTGGACCCAAACACCGTGCCGCGGATCCCATTCACTGTTGCACCAACCCCATCTACCATAGAACCGCCAATCGTTTTCCTCTTGCTCCCACGTGACAAGCGCGTCCCCCCAATCGAAAAAGCCGTACCAACGACCGAGTTGAATGTTCCGAGTCAGCCAATCCAAAAAGCCGGTCATCATCCGCTCAGATTCAGGAAATTGGTCGGCGGCAATCGGAGCAAATCCACCGGTTACTTCGCATTGTGCCATCCATTCCGGCTTGATAGCGACGTGCGGTGGCGTCAGTAGTCCCCGCAGCCTATCAGGAATCTCCTCACGCGCTGCAGCTTTGTAGAAGCAGACAAAAAATTCGCTCGTTTTCGCTGTGCCGGTGCCGTCGGCGTAGACCCCTTCACCTTCCCCCCACGACATTTCCTCCGCATATCGCTTGAGACTGAGCCGTTTTCCATCTACACCTTTCCAGAGAAAGACATCAATGCCTTTTCCAGTTCCCCCCGCCCGCAACGCTTTGGGATACTCTTCCGGCATGTATCGAAGACCGACTCCGACTCCTACTTGGTCATCCTCAACCGTCATCCACCCCTCCGTCCGTTCACCCTCAGCGACGATTCGATGCTCTCCCACACGTTGCTGCTCGAGCAAGAACTGATTATCTGATCGTTGGTGCAACAAGATTGCTTCATCGGGATTAAGATTTCCCTCGGTTGGTCGCAACGACGCCGCCCGAAAGCGCACAGGGTTTTTCAGGGAAACCGGCACCCGTAGAGCAATCTCCTCCACCTCGGTCTCTCTCGGATTACACGCCATCACCACAGTATGGAGTACACGAAGGTAGGTTTGTCCAGCGTAGGCGTAAATCCGCGTCACCAACTGAAACGGTCGGTATCCCGCGTAGTGGTGCATAGGGATATCCGCCTCAAAAGCTCCAGTGCACTTGATGACCGCCCGTAGGGGTCCTACCTCCTCTAGTTCTACGGAGTAATCCTCCTTTGCAAGGGAAGCCAAACAGTCCCCGCCCATTCCGTAGAGGTAACGTTTCCCCTCCGTGCTGTCAAATGACTCACAGATACGCACCCACGCCTCACCTTTAGAAGTGCCATCTTCGCTGACAACTTCGCACTCCGGAAAGAATTCGCCCTTCGCGTCCACATTCCCCAATTCAGCGGATTCAATCAGCGAAAATTGTTGACGATTGACGACAAATCGCAGCGGTCCAGTACAGACAGTAATTCGGTCATCGCTCTCTTCGATTTGGATTGTCCCATTTAACGGAATTGATGCAGGTTTCTGACCATAGCAGAAAGCATAATCGGCTTGCCCTTCGGTTGGCACGTCTGCCGAGAAATCGGTTAGCACCCACTTCAGACTTCCGTCCTCCCAGCGGCTCAACGTCCGAAACTGCGCCGCTACCGGTTGTCCAGCGCTATCCTCGACCCAAACCGAATCCAGATTACGTAATGCGCCCTTTGGCAACGGGACGCCTTGCGTGATAGGTGCATTTTGACGAGGAATCCCTTTTGTCTCTGAAACGCTGAGACGGACTTTGTCTGTCATAGTTTGATTCATGTTTTACCTGCTTTTATAGTAAATTCTAAAAATCAATAGACGCTTTCGCCCCCGGTAGGTACGGTATTTTCCCCAGTCCCGGTAGGTGCGGTTGCAAACCGCACCTACCGGGCTCTTTTAATTCGTGAAGATTGGCGTGATTCGCGGAGGGGGTTCCCGTTTTCTGGTTTTCCTGTTAATCCAAAGGTAACTCATAACACGCCGCCTCTCTATCGTTCCTCACAAGCAGATATTGTCCAGCGAGGGCGGGATTATTCCACGTTTTACTGGCTAGCGCAGGAAAACGCGATAGCTCTCTGCTCTCGTTCGGATTGACTTCAACTAAGAGAACATCGCCGGACTCTGCACTCACAAGGAGTAGCCTATTCTGATCCTTAATTTCGTCGGGACCATCAACCAATATCACCTGTCCATGCCCGTAGCGACCACGCTTCCACTTGCGTTGTCCGTCCGCGAGATCAAGACACACAAGCACACCATCGTCCAACCCGTAGATATATCCATCTCGGTAAACGACATTTGTGAACTTCGCTTTGAGCCGGGGTGTTTCCCACACGAGAGTGGCTTTCAATTGATTATCTTCATGGCGTAAGATTTGGAATAGCTTGCAGCCGATACCGTACCCACTTGAGACGAAAAGGTGGTCTTCCGGCAGTGGCACCGGTTGAGCGATACATTCGGTGGTATTGGGCCAAGGCTGCTGCCAGAGGACTTGCCCGTCGCTTGGGTCATGGGCAGTTACGCTCCCATAATTAAAAATAAGGATCTGAGGTACACCTGCGAGCGTCGTAATCAACGGCGAGCTATATCCCGCCGGATCGCTGCCATCCCGCCAGACGCGCTCCCCCGTATCCTTGTGATAGGCGACTAACGACTTGCCTGTCCCACCTCCTGCGCTCACCACCACAAGGTCCTCCAGAACAAGCGGTGAACCACTCATTCCCCACGACGCAAGCTCAGCGTCGTTATCATAGAGGATATCCTCCGACCAAATACGTTCTCCGGTTGCCAAATCCAAGCAATTGAGGAGGCCGGTCGCACCTAGCGTGTATACCCTATCTGCCACGATTGTTGGCGTTGCACGGGGACCAACACCGGCAGGCGTTGCTTCATATCTGTCGCGGTCGCTATGGCTCCATTGCTCTCGGCCGGAATGCAGATCGTAGCAAACAACCATCTCATACTCGCCGCGCTGCTCTTGGGTGATCGCTGAATTTCCAGCCACGGCAAAAGCCGACCAACCGGCACCGATGGGCTGTCGCCATAAAAGCTGGGGCGGACGTTCCGACCAATCCCGCGCTAATTTTATCCCTTGAACCGTCCCATTGCGATGTGGTCCAAGAAACTGAGGGTAATCTTTTGAAGCCCCTCCCAGAGTGGTTGGGGCATTCCCCATCAAAGACTCAGCAGCCTTTTCACCCCAACGCCATTCGAGAAGTGGGACTAAGTCCCCGCTAAATCCTTTCACCCGAAACAGCATGGTCGAAAGAAGGATAATCAGTACAACCGCACCAAACGCAAGCAGCCGGACTTTCCATCTGAGTCGTGAGAAAAAGAGCAGCCACAGCAGCATCAGCAGGAACGAAAGCATCAAGACCAACACTGTATGAAGAACTCGCGATTGTCGATGTGGTGCGTCTACGCTCCAGAGCAGTATAATTGCTAAAATAGCTAAGGCAACGATAATAACGACGGGCAACCAGCGGATACGAGATTGGCTATGGCGTGTCGACATTTTTACAGTGGTCTCATTGTTGAGAGCGAAGAGAGGCGCGTAGTTGTGCCGTGCCGTTGGCGTCAATCGCTCCGTCATTTTCCACGATCAGGACACCATACTCCTCTTCTGCAGTTTTGTGGTCATAATAGCCACGTTTGACATCCTGTAACACTAATTCCGGTGGACGATCTGTGGGGTTACCATATCCTCCTCCTCCCGGCGTCTCTAGTCGCAGGATATCACCTGCCTGCATGGGAATGCCTTCATCTTTGCTAATGTGGGGCGGGTTGTATTCCTCTCCTTGGAGGATGAAAGTGTGTTTTGCCGATTTTGCGGATTTTCCACCGAGGATTCCAAAGGGGGCGAAACGCCCACGCTCTCCTAGCATTGACGCGCTCGCCTCGCCCCGCCGAATCTGAAATTCAAAGATTACACCGAGACCACCCCGACGCATACCCGCCCCTCCCGATCCTTCTCGTATGGTATACCGGGTAAAGAGAACAGGGTAGCGAGATTCAAAGATTTCCAAGGCTTGAGTTCGGGCGAGGGCAATGGTCGGGTTGCCGTTAATAAGCCCATCGGTCAGAAAATTCCCGCCGTACCCACCGCCGATGAAAGAATAGAAGACGTAATACCCCTTCTCAGGGTCTTCCCCTCCTACAGAGAGGTTCGTCACCGTTCCCATCGGTGCGGCGTAGCTCTTATCGGGAATCGCCTGACTGAGCGCCCCCAAAACCACATCAATGATACGCTGACAAACCTCGGAGGCGCAGCCGGACACAGGCCGTGGTAGTTGAGCGTTGATAAAAGTTGTGTCGGGTAGATCAAAGGAGAAGGGCGCGAAACATCCCGCGTTGATGGGAACATCGGGAAAGATATGCTTAAAACCGATATAGACCCCAGCGATAGTGGTGCTGAGGACGCTGTTGAGGGGTCCCTTACAGGGCGGACTGCTCTTGGAGAAGTCGATATGAACATCGCTCCCCTTCACCTCCATCTCCATGTGGATGGTGAGCGGTTTCCACTCCACCCCGTCGCTATCGATATAATCTTCAAATGTGTAGACCCCGTCCGGAATGGTTTCAATATGACTTCGCATTAACTGCTCTGAACGCGCACTCAACTCTGCTATAGCATCAAAGACCGTCTCCTCCCCATAACGATCGAGCAGGCGGGTCAGCCGTTCAGCCCCAAGATTGAGGGCGGTCACCTGTGCGATAATATCGCCTTGCCGTTCATCTGGAACCCGCACGTTGTGCAGAATGATGTCAAGCACCTCTCTGTTCAGTTCCCCCTTGTCCAAAATTCGTATCGGCGGAAGACGAAGACCTTCCTGATAAATCTCCGTGGCTTTGCTTGAGAAACCGCCGGGCACCCGCCCACCAATGTCGGGCCAATGTCCGCTATTGGCGAGAAATGCAGTCAATTTTCCCTTATAGAATACAGGCTTGACCATCTTCACATCCATCAGGTGCGTACCACCCAAGTAGGGATCGTTCACAATGTAGATGTCGCCCGGCTCAATGTTCTCAATCGACTCAATCACCGTGCGAGTGGTGAATTCCATGACGTAAATGAAACTCGGCAGCCCGCGCGGCCCCTGCATAATAACCTCGCCGTTGGTTTTGTCGTAAATACCGCTAGCTCGGTCAAAACCGTCGGAGATTACCGGCGAAAACGCCATCCGCTCAAGGGTGGCGTCCATTTCGTCTGCAATCTGTTCCAAGCTGCCACGAATCACGGCGAGGGTTATTGGATCTATTTTCATATTAACTTACCTTTTACTGATAACCGTTTTTGCTTATGTTAAGAAATCGTGCAACAGAAACCGAGTTTTTTCGGAAAAACTCGGTTTCTCCTCTTGCTTTACACTTTCGTTTTATATGAGCCACTGTTTTAACGATAAACGGCTTGGATCATCGATCGGATGTAACCGACAGCAAAAGCCCTGCCCGCCCATTGCGTATTCTCTTGCGGAAAACTAGGTGTGTGATCCATCATGAAGGGACCTTCAAATCCCACCTCCCGATAGGTCTGCATCGCCTCATACATATCCACATCTCCCTCATCCACAAAGACCTCTTGGAAACTCTTGGGTGTGCCTCTAATGTTGCGAAAGTGGACGTAAGCAATTTTGTTCTGTGAGCCGATACGTCGGATGGCGGAAGGCACATCCTCTCCCATTTCACGGACACAGCCCTGACAAAATAGCATAGCGTTCATCTCGCCGGGCACTGTGTTAAATGTGCGCTCGAAATGGTCGAGCGTCGAGAGGATTCGAGCTGCGCCGCCAAGCGGTTCAGGAATGGGTGGATCGTCCGGGTGGATCGCGAGTTTAACCCCTGCTTCCTCAGCCACCGGAACAATACGATTAAGAAAATAGTGCAAATTCTCTAAGAGTTGCTCTTCGGCGATATATTTTTTAGGAACGTCCGCCGGATCTTCCATGAACTCATCGTAATCGAAGGTGCTATAGCGGACACCACCGCGTCCAATCGCTGAAGTTGTACGGAAGTTGCCGATGGGTTTGAAATTGTAACCCAAGGTTCGGATTCCTGCGGCACCGAGGTTCCGAATCATGGTGCACCACGCATCGATCTTTTGGTCCCGATCCGGACGGGCAAGCGAAATCTCGTCCCAACAGTTCATACCCACGTTATCCAACTTCATCCCGTGGGAATCAACGCGCCGACTCATCTCTTTCCAGAAGTCTGCACGATCTTCCCCATCTTTAAGATCATCCGGCGGCGGGTTAATCGTAACATAGTCTACACCGATGGCTTTGAATAGGCTCAAATGCTCGTCGTCCATTTGAGTCCAAGGCAACTGTTCTTGAATTAACATCGTGAGTGTCTCCATTCTTCAAAAGATATCTAACACTGAAGCGCGCTGCTTGTTGATATCTTCGGGACTTACGGATTAGAAGGAATTGTAGTACCCAAATTTTACATATGTCAACTGCTCAAGGCGCTACCCCCCTGATATTCCCCGCCTTATCGTAGGCAACTACTGCACCCTTCCCCGCTTCAATGGCGATTAAGTCAACCACCGCCTTTCCTGCTTTATCGCAGACAGTTACACTGTTTCCCAATTCAACAGCGGTTAAGGTAATCGCCTTTTGACCTGCCGTATCGTAGACAGCTATCCCATTCCCATCTTCACGGGCAGATAAGTGAACTGCCGTTTTCCCCGCCTTATCAACCACTATTAGCTCGGTACACTCAATCTCACCAAATACACCATCTCTCTGTGCAATCAAAGGGGGTGAAACGATAGATCCGACACCTATACCAACCAGCATAATCACCGCACCCAAAACCGTATAGCCAAGCTTCTGTTTGTGATCCATCATCTTTCTCCACGCCCCCCACAGTGAACATCGCCACGACGGAGGGCATAGCGTGGACGACGTTAATACTCAATAAAGGTTATGGAACCTCATGATAAAATAAAAAACCTTTGGCATTTCCTTCTCTGCGTCTCAGCGGTCAATCTTATCCCGTTATCCCGTTTTCTGGTCTTCTCGTTATCCCGTTTTCGCCTATTAAATTTCCCAGCGCGTCGCCACCGAGTGCGTTACACCATCCGACAACGTAATGTAATAAGTGGTCAAGATGCTCCCATCGGATAGTTGCGTTGAGATCGGATAGCCGACATCAGCACCGCCACCCTGCACGTCGGATCGGAATTCGCTGGGCGTCCCACCGTCGTCCCGTAGAACAATAACGTTATCCATACCCCACGTAACCCCGCCATCGTGGCTCAGGACCGCACGCACCCCCATCGGTTCCTGTCGATATCCAAACGAACACAGTATCCGTCCATCTCGAAGTTTCAACAGATGCGGCGGATACCCCCAGATAGGTGTCTGTAACGGCTGCGACCATGTCCGTCCACCGTCATCCGACCACGTCTCCAGCAGGTAGCTGCCCTCCGTTCGCGTATGGGCAAGGACGCGCCCGGGGGAGACCTCCAGAAGTGATGTCTCGTTGCCCTCTACCCCTGTTACATAAGAACCCATCGTCAACCAACGCCACGTTTTTCCGCCATCCCCTGATCGCCAGATGTAGGTTCGCCAACGAGCATCGGGATCGGCACCGTACACAGGGACCAGGATCGTTCCGTCCGCCAACCACGCTGAACGCGGAAACGCTGTGAGATGTTCAACACCGGGCACAGTCCATTCCTGCCGCTCCCATGTGTTTCCCTTATCAGTCGAACGCTGGACGAACAACTTGTTACTCCCCACCAAAATTGCGTTCTTGTCGTGCGGGTGCGGACGCACAACTAGGCCCTGTGCTTCCACATCCGCCTGTTGCTCTGCTGGCTGAGCTTGCCAGCCCACTGTACCGGCACAGAGATACGTCCCGTCTGGCATCACGGCGGCGAATCGGTCATATATCTCACGCGGTGATGTGCCGGGCCAATTGTCGGGAAGTGTTGGATCATCGGTTTCTTGCCACGTTTCTCCCTCGTCTTCCGACAGGAACACTAGCCAATCAGCAACCGCGTAGTGGTCATGGAATGGTGCGACCGGAATCCCAACCGTCAACCGTCCATCGGGGAGATGGGTTAGAACAGGAAAGGCACCGTAAAATCCCTTTCGTTTGTAGAGAATCGTATGGCTCATTGCATTACCTCGTTGTCACATTAGTAGATCGATTTTCCAAAATCGACATGGTCGCGAATTTCGTCGAGATATGAATCTCGACCTACGGGCTACTTGCCCGCGCTGAAATGGGTAAATCCTAGAAATATTCGAGGCTATAAGTCGTTTGGGGTGGCAGAAGTGCTTTCGCCGCCTCCGCTGCCTCAGCACTGGAAGACGACACAAAGCCGTGGGTTAATAGATCTGCAAGGCTCGGCTCACCCAGCCATGCCTGCGTATACTGATGGATGTCCATGTGCAGCGCTGCGGTGTCGCTCGGTTCGACCCGCACGCCCTCAGGACAGTAAGAGACCCGCCACGGTCCCCGGTTGGACGGAAGGATTTCATCATCAATAGTCATTGTGAAGGTTCCGGAGGCGGTCGTGGAGAGGCCTGTGAGAGAGGCAGGCACATCCAAGACGCGGAACATCGATGGATCCGGGAGTTGAGCCATCATGCCACGGGTAAACCATTTTGAGGACAAGAACGGACCGTTAGAGGGTTCATCCCAAGTAATAGACTGATGATTTATACCAGTACCCGCCAATGTCGCAAGCATCGTTTCATAGCCTCGCAGTGTCGTCCATACAAATTCGATTATAGCTAGATCTATCCCTAGCGTCAGTCTCACTATGGCATAGGCTTCCACCGGCTCACCGGCGGCAAATACAAAGGGCGGAGTGCCTTCGGTCTGTGTGAGCCGCGACAAGCCAAAACCTTTGCGCGCAAGACGCATCCCTGAATAGCGATGTGCGAACTCCTCGTATGTTGCGTCCAATTGTCCCCAGTCATCAACACTCAACTGGCGCACCGGCAATACACAGTCCATCCGGGGAAACAGTGGGACAGGACAAGTAATACGCACACAACGTCCGCAGCACTCCCAACCAAACCGCCGATAGAAGAATTCATGAGCCGCACGTAGATTTGTGACAACCTCCCCGGTGCGATACATCTCCTCTATCGACCACGTCATCATTGCGCTTCCCACATGCCGCTTACGGCTCGCAGGCGCGACAGCAACACCACTCATGCCACCACACCTGAAATGTACGCCTCGGCAAGTTAACGGTGCATAAAAGATCTGAAACGCACCAGAGACAACCCCATCCACGTCCGCTACGAACACCTGCGAATCTTCATCGGGACTTCGGAGATCAAGGGGCAATTCCGGATTTTCAAGCCTTGGATTGGGCTGACCACCATCAAAAGCCGCTGACCAAATCATACCAACCTGTGCACGGTCATCTCCGCAGTATTTTCGAATCGAGACCGCCATATAGAATCCTTCCTTTTAACGCTGAAGGATCACTAATCATTCAGCGTAATAACTCCCTTTCGCCTTTCCAAAACGGCTTCATACAGCCGCATCGACTTCAAGCAATCGTTGATGCTCGCTATCGGCTCACGATTTTCACGGATAGCGTTGACAAACTCTGTCAAGCTATGCCCGTCGCCGGTCAATTCGCCGTTGCGTTGGTCGCTGAAGTTATCCGTAAAGACATTCTGGGAGTCAGCATAGTGAGCAATCTCCCACAGTCCATCAAGGACAATGTACTCTTCCTGTCCTGTGATTTCAATCCGATCATAGTTGCGCCTCCAGAGCCGTTGGCTATTCAGTTGGAGGTTTCCGACTGCACCGTTCTCAAATTCGACCGCAACTGCGAAAGATCCTTGCCCACCTACCTCGTTGTGGAACACAGCAATCTCTTTTGCTGGACCAGCGATGTACTGTGCGAGATCAAAATGATGGATAGCAAAATCCAAAAGATACCATTGCACCGTCGGATAGGTACCGCTACAGAAGGAGCAGAAGAGTTGCGTCAATTGACCAAAAGATTCCTGCGCCATAATCTCTTTGGCACGGCTGACACCCAAGCTGAACCGTCGCTGAAAATTGATCATCAACATTTTGCCAGCCTGATCAGCGGTCTCTGCGAGTTCAGTGGCATCCGCCAAAGAGGGGGCAGGCGGCTTGGGAACAAAGACGTGATAGCCCGCTTCCAAAGCTTCACGAACGAGGGATTGGCGTGGGTCGGGTCTCATACTGATGATGAGCGCCTCAAGGTCTTCCTGTTCCCACATTTTATGCCGATCCGTGTACCAACGCCCCGTGCCAAATTTCCCCGCTGCATCTTTCGCTTTTGCTTCATCCATGTCACAGACCGCTTGCAGGGCAACGGGGGCAAGGTGTAAAGCCGGATAGATAGTGTGTCTGGCAAAGCCACCAGCACCGATAAATCCAACACGAAGTGGTTCCATAAGTTCTTTCTCCTCCTAAATGATTTACCCTAACAACGACTACATAAAAACGGGATAACGATATCCGCTCTTTTTTAACGCAAAGACACGAGGTAGCAAAGGCGCAAGGAAAATCTTAAAAAAGGTTTCTTTGCGACTTCGCGCCCTCGCGTTGAATATTCTTTTGGTCCGGTGCATCTCGCCTTCTCGTTTTCTCGTCTTCACGGCATTAATCCCACGGCAGCGGAACGCCAAGACGCTCACTGACTTCACGGGCTGATTCCTGCTCTATCTCTCCGTAGCGGATGCCATTACGACGGTGCATCTCAACTCTCTCTACTTCAATCCCGCCGGGCAGCAGTGCACGGTCATAGCCGGGCATCGGCTCAAACGTTTCTCTCACGTCTCGGACCATCCGATCGGTTTCAGCGCGGAATACAGCTTCGGGTACAACCGCGTCCACATGGATGGCGAGAACCATACCGCCCAACCGTGCCCCGCCGGGCCAGCGTTCGGTAACCCCCTCGTCGTCAGGAAGCGTGTATCCTGTCAACCCACCGCCCAAGAGACCTGCGACCGCAGTATAACCCACGCTTTTGAAAAAAGCAGCCGGAATGAGGGAAAGGAGCGCGTCATAGTCGTCCCCGCGCTGATAGTCCGCCATGATGGATGTTGCTGCATCAAGCACCACAGACGGTTCATCTCCCCCAGGAATAGCAAAGCAGATGGGAGGATTGCCGAAATAGCCAAGCTGCGGTTTGGGATCGCTGCCGGCGGCATTGCCCAGATTTTGATAGCCTTGAACGGAAAAGCCAATGCAGCCCGCCTCCTCGCACATCCGTGCGTAGTGTCCTGCGGAGCCGTAGTGTCCGATGTGACGCACAAGCCCCATACCTAGTCCAACCTCCTTCGCTTTGGCGATTGCCCCCTCAGTCGCACGAACCATTGGAAGGTAGCCGAGCGTTCCATCGCCATCCAGCACGACAGCCGTCGGCGTTTCGTGAATCTGGCGGATATTGGGCTGGGGATTCATATCTCCGTTTTCAAAGCCGCTACAATAACCATTGACCGTCCGCGTGCCGTGACTCCGCACACCACGAAGGTCTGAGTTGACAAGCAGACGGCTGATCAGTGCTGCGTGGTCATGCGACAATCCCGCCTTCTCAAAACAGGCAGTACTAAAAGCGAGGAGGCGGTCCTCCTGCACACTCACAAAAGTTTCTGGGGGGCGATTCATTAGCTATCCTTTCTTGCGATTATAGATTCAACATAATGTCCTAGCATCCACCCATCAAAAAACAAAATCTTAAAGACATCCGCGAATCTGCGCCAATCCTCACTAAGTTCTAAAAAATTAGAGAAAATTAGTGAGATTTGCGGATGGTTTCGTCATGGGTAACGGGAATTAACGTTTCATGGTCAAGCCTCAAGTGCTCTCAATAACGCCTTTACATAAGCCACCGCATAGGCAGAAGATGCCCGCTGCTCCACATCGCCAATATAGTTCGGCAGATGATCAATCTGTAAGCCGCCGTCGAACCCGATCTCCTTTAGGGTCTGAAGCACCTTGAACATATTCATGTCTCCATCATCGAGCGCAACCTCCATATATCCGCCCGTCGGGATCGTTCCCTGCACATTGCGGAAATGGGTGTGAAAGATTTTCCCCTTCGCTCCAAAATGGCGGATGTTCTCAAAGATGTTTACACCCGACTCATAGCAGGTGCCGATGCAATAGAGCAACCCGCTGTGATCGCTTGGCACGGCATCAAGGATGGCAGCCCACCGTTTCGGTGAAAATTCGGTTTCTGGAAGCGGTGGATCCGATGGGTGGATAATGAGTTTTACATCGAATTTTTCAGCGAGCGGAACGAGCCGTTGATACATCTGCACACAACGCCCCCAATGCTTTTCAACAGAAAACGGTTCAAGCGGTTTCTCTGCAATACTCCGCTTCATCAATTCAACGTCAAATCCGCCGAACGTATAATTGCCCCGGAGGGGTTTGGTATATCCACCTCGGTATCCCGGATTCGCATCTCGATGTTCTGGGGTTTGTGCTAGATGCACGGGCATCGACATGAAGGGGATCCCGACTTGACCGAAAATCTCAAGCGACTTACACAGATTATCGAGTTCCTTTTCGCCGCCCGGTTTGCCTGTGAGAAATTGCTGCGGCTCGGCGGGCGCGACGCGGTAGATGTTAAGTCCAGCGGCGTTGACTCTCTCTTTTAATTTTGTCAGCTGTTCTAAATCTGGATAGCCCTGTTCCACCAATCCAGGGATGCTCTCGGCGTTATGAATATCAAATCCGTCAGCACCAATCTGTGCGGCAAATTGGATATATTCGTCCGAAAGGTCACGTTGTCTCAGCAAGACTTTCATAGGTGCGATCTCCTCTTAACAGAGAATAGCAGAATTCATTCGAGAGAACAAGCCAAAAGCATCTTTTTAATCTAACGCAAGTCGCTATACAACCTGTAGGTCGAGTTTCCATACTCGACACCTATCAAAAATAACCCAATTTACGACACACCTGTCGCCCCACTAGGGCTTTGTAGGTCGCGCAAGCCCGAAAGGAGCCGTCCATGCCGAAACTAGGTGGGACCGGGGATGCCCGACCTACGGGTATAAAAGGTTAATTTTACCGGGCTGCACATAACTAGCAACTTGGGTCAATCTAACAAATTGCACAGGTTCCTACTGTTCACGAAACCGATACATATAGCTTGCAGCCTAGGGTCATTTAATTCTCCTGTAGGAGGGATCTCCGAATCCCGACGCCTCACTCTAGGAACGACTTCCCGATTACGACTCTTGAAAAAAAATGGTTAAAAAGCCTAAAACTAAATGACCCCACTTGCAGCCAAAAATGGCTTGATTTTTCTTTTCATATCAAATATACTAGTTACCAGAAACAGAAGGGCAGCCGGAACAGCCCGCCTGCCCAAATCATAAGGAGACTAAAATGAAACTGAAGATGTTGTTCCTACTGGTTCTGGCTGCGGTGATATGCTGCATAGCATGGGCAGTTCAGAGCCAAGAAAGCAAAAATCAGCAAGTCCAACCGATGTACGGTGGATTCCTTATAGACGGCTACGATTTTAAGAACGGTCAGAGTCCCAAAGGGACCATCGTATATGATGAAGCAGCAAACGAATTTCGGGGAACCTATAAAGGGTTAAAGATGCCCAAGGGTCGCCGTGCGATTTTCGCGTGGTTGCACGATACAGTGAACCAAAAGACCGAATATTTGGGTCCCGTTGGTTGGCTAAAAGTGGACACCGGCGGAAAAAAGAAGGGGTCATTCCGAATCAAGGTTCCCGATAAATTCAAAGGTGGGAACTTTGGCAGCTATGAAATCATCGGGTTTACCGCGGAGAAGACATCATCCCTGAAAAATGGAAAAGAGGTTGTAGAGGTTCCAAAAGAGCCTTCCGGCAGCGATATCCTTGCCAAACTGAAACCCGCTTTTTACCTTTATGCTGCGCTGCCCGGAGCAGACACGGAATTGGGCTATTGCGGCCACGGACTCGATTTCTTCTTTGCCAAAGACCTAGAGAATCAACTTTGCTACGACTGACTGTGCGGTCAACCATATTCGGTCTGTAAGGCCGCAGGAATGAACTCACACTAGCAAAAGTTTTTCGCTCATGTTAAGAAGTCGTGTAACAGAAATCGAGTTTTTTCTTGAAAACTCGGTTTCTCTTCGTGCCTTGTGTTTAATCTCTTAGGAGTTACGCAGTTTAGTTTGTAGTAGCGCAATTCATTGCGCGTCCGGACGGACGATAAATCGCCCGATTACAAACCTAAGACCGTACTGCAGTTGCCCGTTTCTCAATGCCCGATTTATCGGGGATTCATCGGGCATTGAGATAAATCGCCGAACTACAACTGATTCTCCCCCGCTTGTGCTTGCATCCCGATCTTTCGGGGCGGGGGAGTTAGAGGGGGTCGGAACGGAGACTCTGAGCATTCAAGTACGTAAGTCCTAATCCCTATAAAGTTGTCTACTGCATCGGCGAAAAAGGCGCGGGCAGCAGGATCTTGCTCTCCTGTGTTATCGGTCTAACAGAGCCTTTGGGGGGCCAAACGCCCTGTTCCCGTGTCTCCGCCCGTATCCGTAGACGTTCCTCAAAACTCCTATACGCCCATACATGGATAAAGTTGTTGAGCCCACCGTATTCTGAGTACCAACACCCCGCCAACGGCGAGAACTTCTCGCGCTCGGTAACCGCCGCGCCCCACGCCTCCAGCACTTGCGGCATCCCTTCCGCAGGATAGGTGTATATACGCATCTCATATATGGGTCCGATGTCTCGTTCACTCAAGGGTGTCATAAATGGGGCTGGCAGAAAAATCTCAGATACCATTGACACAATGAGATCGCTTGTATCGGGGGGCCATATCGGATCCGGGCCCGCCTCCGCAGCACGTCGGATTTCAGCCCGTTGTTCAAGGCTCTCGTATGGCCAAATAGCGACCATCTGATTCAACGGTCCCGCTTCAGTGTACCAATGCCCACCGAGTTTCGATAATTCTTGACGCGCCGGCAGTTTCTCGCCAAAGCGTTCCCAATAGTCCTGAAGTTGTCCCACTTTTAGGTTGTAGGTTCGTATTTCATAGATCATAATTTTACTCCTCATCAATCAAATTTTGTCTGTGGATGAAAACCTCCGAAGGTCTAGAATCTGATAAAGATCGAAATGTATCTAACATGCGTATATTATATCAGTCAATCAGTTTTGTAAATACAAAAATCTTCGAGAATGTACTAGAATTGACGATGCAACGAATTCAATTAAAGTGCGCCATACCACGCTCTATTTTCCATCTGTGGGCTATAATTCTGTTGGTAATTGTAAGCATCAATTTCGCGGAGGCACAGCGAAATTCCACCAGCGTCAGTGATACGTTGCGCAGCAAAGCCGATGAGCGATTCGCCCGTGTGCTTGAGCCAATGACGTTCCAGTTCCCACGCGATCATGGGCCGCATCCAGAGTATCAAATCGAGTGGTGGTATTATACCGGCAACCTGCACACCGACGATGGGAAGGCTTTCGGTTATCAGTTAACCTTTTTCCGTTTTGCGCTGACGCCCCAAATGCCAGAGCGGACTTCACATTTCGCCACGAATCAAGTTTATATGGCGCATTTTGCCGTTACGGACGCGGCGAACAACGAATATTTCTGCTTTGAGCGTAGGAGTCGGGGGGCAGGTGGATTGGCAGGAGCAACGGGAGATCCAACCTACAAAGTCTGGCTGGAGGATTGGTCGGCTACGGAAACGGAGTCGGGGGTGATGCGCCTGCATGTCCCTTCAACCTCCAATTCTATCGAGATGGAACCGCAGATAGGACTATCCCTCGACTTGCGGCAGACGCGTCCACCGATACTGCAAGGAGATCGCGGCTTCAGCCAAAAGGGACCCGAACCGGGCAATGCGACCTACTACTATAGTCTCGTTGGGTTAGAAACTACCGGCGAGGTCACAGTCAACGGCGAAACAGTAACTGTCAGTGGGATTAGCTGGATGGATCACGAGTTCGGCACCAGTTTCCTCGGCGAAGGGTTCGTGGGGTGGGACTGGTTCAGCTTACAGTTAGCAGATAGCACGACACTGATGCTATACTGCCTGCGCCGGCCAGACCAATCATGCGACCCACAAACGTTTGAAGGCACCTTAATCTATCCCGATGGACGGCAGCTGCGCATCGGGACGAAAGATTTTACGCTGACCCCTACCCATCAGTGGAAAAGTCCGGAAAGCCGTGCTACCTATCCCTCCGATTGGCAAATAACCTTTCCAGAGTTAAACATCGCCCTTCAGGTTGAACCGCTTATCCCGAATCAAGAGTTTCGTGCAAGTTTTACATATTGGGAAGGTGCCGTGCGGGTGCGCGGACAGATCGACGGGGCAGCAGTCAGCGGTCATGGATATGTTGAACTGACCGGCTATGAGAGATAGGTGAACTTTGCCCTTGCCTATCGTTTCTTCTATAGCTGATAGAACCCACGGGCGTTCTCTGCCATGATGTTCCGCTTCAACCCCGGAGACAGATTCGTCGGTAGGGTCCGATCAGGAGAGTCAAAGTCCCAATGGGGATAGTCCGTGGCAAACATCAGCCTTTCATCCGCCTTGATATGCTGCA
>JAGWBT010000056.1:0-1950 GCA_021295755.1 Candidatus Poribacteria bacterium | reverse complement strand
TGTATTCCGAAGGCAACCGTTTGAGGTAAGGCACTTCATCGCGCAATTTCTTCCACGCACGGTCAAGCCGCCACATCAGCGGCGGTAGCCAAGCAAACCCACCCTCAATCAGTGCCACCTTCAACGTGGGAAAATGCTCAAAAACACCCTCGCACACCAGACTGGTTACCTGCGTCTGAAACGCCTGTGTCATGCCAGCGTGATCCTCAATGTAGTGAGCCGGTTTACCGACAGCAGTAATTGGACCCACACCAACCCCGGTGAAGTGAATCCCAATCGGTAAGTCGTGCTTCACCGCAGCCTCGTACATCTGCCAGTATTTACGCCGTCCCAACGGCTCCATTGTACGGGCGAGAAGTAATATTTGGACAAATCTTGAATCTCCAGCGAGCCGATCAATCTCCTCCGATGCCAACTTGCCATCGTCGCAGGCGACTATCAGCGATGCGCGCAGCCGGGGTTCTGGATCCAGCCACTCATCAATCTGCCAATCGTTGACCGCCCGTGCGAATGCCGCAGCATACTCCAGATTGGGCATCTCACAAACAGGTGTCAGGCAGTTCAAGATGCCGTATTCAATACCCCACGAATCGAGCAACTGTTCCCGCAGGAAATCTAAATCCGAGCCAGGACGATGACCCGATGGGGTCCAAGCGTCATAACGCGCACCGTAGGGCATACCGCGCGGGACATACCCCCCGACGCGATCAGGCGCACCCAACATCTGATGATGCCGCCGCCAACGCTCGGAGAGATACGGATACAACACCGTCTCTGAAGACAGCGTATTATGCACATCACAATCGATAACCGGCAATCCCCGCTGTTTCCGTCCCTTCTCGTCTTGCTTAAACCTCTTTGTCTCTTCCATTTTTCTGCGCTCCTCTTACATCTCCACCGCTTTGCCCGTCGCCGCTGATTCAAAAATGGCATCAATAGTCCGCATCTGGTTGATACTATTCTCCGGCGGTATTCGGTGCGGTTGACCCGTTTCAAGGCAATCACACAGGTGGGCGAGCTGATTCGTGAATTGATGGATCGGTTCAAAGTTGATGAGTTCCGTGCCATCGGGGGTACGGTGTTCTAAATCCACAGACCGATTCTCGTTGTTCCAAGCGATTTCTATTCGGAGCATTCCTCCACTCCCACAGATCTCAACATACTGTGCGCTCGCCGTATTGAATCCAACAGAAATCTGTGCTGTACGGTCCCCCGGAAAGACGAGCAGGATGTACATAGCGTCATCAACCTCTAAGCCCGGCTGTGAGGATGCAAAGACCCGAACCGGATCCGCGCCAAAGATAAAACGCGCATGATGGATGCAGTAACAGGCGAGGTCATAGACGCTGCCGCCGCCCTTTGCCTTGTTGAAACGCCAATTGTCCTCCGGTTTCCGTGCTTCAGGACCGGCACCGCTGCCACCCGAACAGAATGTACTGCGGAGTGTCAGCACATCGCCGATAGCACCCGAATCCGCCAGTTCTTTCGCTTTGAGGTGCATCGGGTGATGACGGAACTTGAAGGCTTCAGCGAGGAGGATACCGTTCTCTTCCGCCGCAGCGACCATCTGCCTCGCTTCAGCCGCGTTATTGGTAAACGGCTTCTCGCACAGGATGGCTCGCACCTTTCGTGACTTCGCAATCTGAATCCCCGTTTCGGCGTGGACTGCCCCCCAGTTACATAGGATAGCGATATCCAAGTTTGCATCCTCAAGCATATCGTCTAAGTCGAGGTATCGGTTAGGAACACCGAACTGTTCGCCGTAACGATCCAACGCATCCTGCGAAACATCGCAGATAGCGGAAAGGTCAGCGCCATCGAGTGCTTGGCAGGCGGTGCCGTGCGCCCGCGCAATGCCACCGCTCCCAACGAGTCCGACGCGGTAAGTCTTTGAATAATCTGACATAATTACACCTCAATATGTTAGTTCTAAATGTATGTATGGTGAAT
>JAGWBT010000055.1 GCA_021295755.1 Candidatus Poribacteria bacterium | reverse complement strand
GAGGATGCGACCAAATTCAAAAGCTGGTTGGCAGAGATAGCGCGAAATCGTGCACGAAACTGGCTCCGCAAACAACAGGACGAGACCGTATCCATCGACGAAGTGAGTGAGGGGATACTTCAAACGGAAGATTCTCCTGATGAGCGATTGGCACGATTAGAGCAGAGAGAATTGATTCGCCGGACAATGGAGACGCTTCCGCAAAAGGACAGGGACATTGCCCGCGCATTCTATCTGGAGGGTGTGAGCTACGATGAACTAATCAGGGCGCATGGGCTATCATACAACGCAATTGCGTTGCGGCTTTTCCGTATCAAGCGGAAGCTCTCCAAGCGGTTGCGATATCTTCTGACAGGCATCTTCGTTTCTCCCGCAACAACACTCAAAAAACTTTATTCGGGAGGTCTAACTGTCATGAAAGTTGGAACGGTGCCTAAAATAACAGTTGGTGCGGCGGTGCTGGTTGGGTTGATTTTTATTAGTTACGTTGGGATACGTCAGTTGAATGCACCCACAGTTACAGAACGCGTGTATTTGTCGCCATGGGAGGATGGCACTACACGTCCACAAAGTAGCCCGGAAGGATTGGCTCAAACTAATCCTACTCAAGATACAGAAAGCGGGGATACTCAGCCACAAATTGCCTCGGCGGAGTCCGCAGAAGGACTGGAATTGATTGACGATTTGTTCGCTGAACTCGACGAAACGAATATGGCACAATTCGCAACCGAAATGGAATTTGAGCCGGAGGTGGATCAGAGCTTCACTGTCGATAGCTGAAGATGTAATGTATACTTATGTGGAAGCGTTTAAGAATTTAGACGCCAACGCAATGCGTCCGCTAGTAACAGGAACTGCCAGAGAACTGTTTGAAGCCAGCGAACTGTTTGAAGGAAGGGCACCTAAGATAGAAATTGGGAAGGTACGAAATGAAGCTTCAGATGGGACGCCGGATGAGGTTGTCGAGGAGATGGCTGAAGAAATGACGCGGCAATTAGAACAGCAACTACTCGATCCATATCGTAAAATGTATAGTCAGACAGAAGTTGTGAGCGGCGGATATGTCGGCGACGAATTCCATTTCCAATTGAGAAAGCCAGCACTGGAGATACCAGAGATACCGGATGTGGAGCTAAATTTTTCGTCACCACCGAGCCCAACAGATACCTTTTTTAAGATGCGAAAGGAGAATGGCGCGTGGCTAATCTATGAATATGCATACGCACACTAACTCGCACCTTTATCCGCTACTATCGGAGAACTACATTAGGCGAATGGCTCTGTCCATTCGCTTTTTTTATTGCTTACCTTTAAATTGATACGAACGACTTTAGTTAAAACGCTGTAGACATCGCGAATCCAAATGTTTCGAGCCAGACGTACATCAGACTGACGCCGTGCTGTTTATAAAAATAGTTGAACATCAGGTGAGGCTCTTTTCCGTCAAACATCCCGCGCACGGAAAACCCTTTGCCAAAGTCAACACTGGCACCAAAAGGAAAATTGAGTTCGTCATCCCACTCAGAATAATTCACGGTTCCATACACTGAGAGTGGGATATATGGTAGTCGTTTCGTGGCAGTTAAAAAGTAGGCTTGTTCACTTGCGGGAGAGCCGATGCGGTCGGAACTTGTGCCAAGAAATAGCCCAGGGCGGATATCTGTTTCTGTGAACAAAAATAGGCTAAAAAGCGGCGATATCTCCGAAGCCACAGGATTGTACTCGACACCCACTTGAAGCCTGTTTAATAATCGGTAATTCAGTGTCGTCCGCCAGCGCGGACGTTCCTTCTCCGTATCCACATAACGCAGAGATACCGCCCATTTCGTCTGAATGCCGCTTCCCCGAAGCGGTGCCCCTTCGCCGGGTCACGCACTTCAGGTGGGGGCTATAGAGGTCGGTCGTTTCGGTTGTAGCGGCTTGAGTTGAAATTTGCCCTCATCCGCCCAACTACTGACCGCCACTCCTAAGAATAGACAGAGAAGTGAATATCGAATGAACATAGGAGTTTTCCGTTAATCGAATTCAGACAATTTGACAGGCCGACCTTCCACCGCTGAGAGGTCTGCGGCGAAGACAACGCGGTGCGATTCAAACGCTGTGTCGAAATCGGTCAGGGGCATCGGTTCGCCTGTGCCGATGCTGTCAACAAACGCTTGGAACTGTGGCTCATACGGGTGATCGCTCACATCCCCCGAATCGATAAGCGACGTTTCAAGCGTACTCCACCGGGTCTTATCCATGCCCTTCAATTTTGCAGAGTAGATTCGGTTGTCCAATAAGCTGCCTTCGCTGCCGACCAGATGGATGTGGAAGTAGTAGGGTTGGAGACAGTCCACACAGGAGGTTACCTTCGCGATTTTGTTCCCGCCCTCAAACTTGAGAATCGTGACGCTGGTTGTCTCGTATTCGTATGGAACGAA
This sequence comes from Candidatus Poribacteria bacterium, assembly GCA_021295755.1. NCBI lineage: Bacteria > Candidatus Poribacteria > Candidatus Poribacteria bacterium. The sequence goes on along the minus strand of JAGWBT010000055.1, from coordinate 21,584 downwards.
ATCCTTCCCCTTCGATTGAGTGTGATAGCTCGTTACCTCCTCGACCTTCTCATCCATGAAGAACAGCAGCGCATCAAGCGCGTGGCATCCTGCCGTCAACAGGCTACTACCGGCGAAGTCTTTCTTGATGTTCCAGCCGTACTGACCGTACCAAGGTCCGATGCCGTGGTAATAATCCACCTCGCTGTAGTGCAGATCGCCGAGCAAGCCTTCGTCAATGACTGAACGGATCATCGTGAAGTGCGCGCTGTAACGGCACTCGAAGCAGACACATACACCCACACCTGCTTTGCGTATCGCATCACGCACCCGTTTGGCATCTTGATATGTCAGGCAGATCGGCTTTTCGATAATTAGGTGTTTCCCCGCTTCCGCAGCGGCGATAGCCTGATCCGCGTGAAAGGGGTGAGGCGTGCAGATGTCTATGATGTGTATGTCCGGGTTTGCTATCATCGCCTCATAGTCCGTATACGCTTTCAGCGGAGTGCCAAACTCTGCTTCCAATGCCGCTTCATCGTGTTCGCGTCGGGAGCAGATCGCTGTGACATTTCCGCCTTGAACTGTCTTAAAGGTTTCGATGTGGGCTCCAGCAACCCAACCCAGTCCAACAATACCAACATTCATATCACTCATTTTTTACCTCCGAATATTCCTGTCTTATCTTTTCTTACAATATGTTCAACTGACTGTTTGTCTAAATAATTTATACCGATTTGAAGCGGATGTCAATACATTTTTTTTCATGTAGCGTAACCGCTTACAATCTGCTATACTGTCGTTTATAGCCATTTTGATTTGAATTGGAGGTAAAAGGACGGAACTTGATGGATGCTTTACTGCTCGATTTTCCAGAATCATTTGAGTCGGATCGATTGACTATCCGTGCCCCTCGTCCGGGCGATGGTGCTGAAATAAACAGTGCTGTTCGAGAAACGTTTGATGACCTCAAGCCATGGATGCCGTGGGCGCAGCAGATGCCTACATTGGAGGAATCTGAGTCCTTTGTCCGTCGGTCACAGTGTGACTTTTTAGCGCGAAAGGATCTCATGCTGTTTCTTTTTCTAAAAGGCACAGACACGCTCGTCGGTGGTAGCGGCTTGCATCGGATAAACTGGGACATCCCCAAGTTTGAGATTGGCTATTGGTGTCGAAAGTGTTTTCAGGGGCAAGGCTATATTACTGAGTCAACGGAGGCGATTACAAAATTTGCGTTTGAGACCCTTGGAGCGAAGCGGGTGGAAATTCGTTGTGATTCAAAAAACGTCCGGAGCCGACGCATCCCTGACCGTCTTGAATTCAAATTGGAAGGTACATTCCGAAATGATTCGCTTTCGCCATCAGGAGAATTACGCGATACGCTTGTATTTGCGAAAATAGAAGAGAATGTGCAAGAAGCATAGAGAAATCGGGACTCATACCAATTCGCACAATTGGGGGAGACGATATGCAACTGACTGAAGAACAACTGGAGCAATATAGAACCGAAGGCTATACTGTCGTGCGTGGATTGATTTCGCCCGAAGAGGGTTGTCGGGTGCGTAACCGTCTCATGGATCTGCTGGCTGGCGATCACGATTGGCCCGACACTCATTTTCAGGTGCTGGATCTGTCGAAATTCCGAAACAGTGAGGATGGTTTCCTTCCGATTGGTGTACAACGTCCTGCCATGCGGGAAGGGGTTTTCAAAGCGATAGCCGATCACCCAAACTTGCACCGTGTGATGGAACAACTACTTGGCGGTCCTGTTGAACGTTTCACCGATCAGGCATTAATTAAGCATCGTGCCATCAGCGGTCAATCGTTCTTCCACCAAGATTCATTCTACTGGCATTTGGCACCTAAGCGGGGTTGCAACTCGTGGATTGCGCTTGATGAGGTAGGGGTGGATGGGTGTGCTTTGGCAATCATGCCCGGTACGCAGCAATCGTGGACGCTGATCGAACACGAAGGCTACTACGATGAGCCGAGCTATCACAATGCTCGAAGCGGCGAGGCGTTCAAGCGATGGCGCATTCCGATAGCGGAGGTCGATTTTTCCGGGGAGGTGCTGTTACCTATGTCACCGGGAGATGCAGCATTCTTTACCAATTACACGTGGCATCGTTCTGAGCCTAACAACTCTGGGGTTCATAAGTGTGCCTATGCGATTGCGTATCAGCTGCGTGGGTAATTTCTCCTCAATAGACATGGGTTCTTGGTATACACGCTGCTCCAAATAGTCAAGGGTTACGGCATACGGAGCATGCCTACTACTTTGTGGTAACTCAATTTATTTGACAATCAATTACGATGAAGGTAGAGGTAAATCATGTTCATTTTTGACGGTGACTATCCGATGGCGTATGGCGCGATTGATTTGAATCGAGATCTGACCTTGCCGATTGAGGAGGTCCGAGCGGTTCAGGAAGGATCGCGGGAAGGGGACCGATGGCCCGCTTCTGGGACAATGGCTTCGCTTCCTGAGATGCGGCGCGGAAAAATTGCGGCGGCGTTGGTTAAAATATCGGGACGGATTCAGCGAGAGAACAGTCCCATCTGGGGATACAGGAGCGGTGATGTTGCCTATGCTGCAGCACAGGCGCACCTCGCCTACTACCGAATTCTGGAGAGTAGGGGTGAGGCACGTATCTTGAGAACTCGTGGTGATTTCAGCGAACATATGCAAACGTGGTCGGAAGCCACAAGCTATGAGAATTTGCCAGTTGGCATGGTTCTCGGCATGGAGGGGGCAGATCCCATCCTTTGGCCCGAACATGTCCACGAATGGTGGGAGAGCGGACTGCGCACAATTAACTTGGCGCATTACGGCATCAGTACCTATTCTCACGGCACGGGCAGACCCGGTGGATTGCTAGCTCCCGCCAAACCGCTGCTACGTGAGATGGATGAATTGGGGATGGTTCTCGACCTCACCCACACCGCCGATGAAGCGTTTTGGCAGGCACTGGATCTATTCTCTGGACCGGTGATGGCAAGTCATCAGAACTGCCGCGCATTAGCACCCGGCGAGCGACAGTTTTCTGACGAACAACTCAAAGCCCTCCTTGAACGCGGCGGTATCATCGGCGCATCGATGGATACGTGGATGATCTATGCAGAAAGCGGTATCGACTGGGGCGGGGATATTCCACCGCGTCGTAGTGTCTTCCCAAGAGAGGCGGTTACGTTAGAGCATCTGGTGAATCACATGGATCATGTCTGCCAGTTGGCGGGCAATTCGCAGCACGCTGCCATCGGCGGGGATACGGACGGTCAAGGAGGTAACGACGGTGCTCCGTATGAAATCGACACAGTGGCGGATTATCAAAAAATTGCAAACATTCTTGATGAGCGCGGCTATGCTGAGTCGGACATTGCCAACGTGATGTATCGTAATTGGCAGCGGTTTTATGAGCAGGCATTGCCGGCATGAGGAAACCTCCTCAAAGTTGACCAACATTCTATAGCTGTGCAACTTTTAGGTAAAACCCAAATAGTTAATCTGACAAACCGAATGCACAAATTATCGCCTTTCTCAATTGAAGAGATGACGCCCGGCCATCCAAAGTGGCAGGAATTGGTTGATGTCATCACGCAGGAAAACCAAACAGGGTGGGCATTTAATCCCCATTTTGAGCAATTCGCACGTTACTTCTTGGCTGCCAAGCAGGATGGAAATATCGTTGGGTTTCTCATGTTTGTCGTTTGGGACATTGGTCCCCATGATCGCGACCATCCCCCTGTTCAGATGGACGGAAAGACACTGCGAGAGGCGAAGATTATTGCGTTTGGTGTGAAGAAAGCGTATCGGCGGCAAGGCATTGGCAGAGCACTGCAAGAATATACGCTCAAACGGGCGAAGGATCTTGATTGTTACCAGGTTCGATCTGTCAGTGACATGGACCACCCAGAAAACCATCAACTCAAACTCTCTATGGGGTTTGCTGTAGAACCAATGGAGCGCGAGGAACCGAGTTTGGCATTTATCATGCCGCTGAGTCAGATTGAAAAATGATTGCAATTGCTGCCATAACACGGCAATTTGATCTGGCGCGAATTGCCAACTCTTTTGTATGAGTACTGACATGACACCCAAGCGGAGAAAATCAATGATGACACAAAACTACCAACAACTTATTATCGAAGGTATTAAAGGGCTACCTCCGGAAACGCTTGCTGAAATCGCCGATTTTATCTTTTTCGTCCGCAAACGGACATTTCAGCCTCAAGCGTTTAAGGAGGAAATACAGCATTCTCTGCTCAATGCTGAATTGCACCAATTAAGCCGTGACGAAGCAGCACATTTGGAAAAGGAATTTGAAGATTATGACAAACGCTACCCTTGTGAGTGAGTTCGTCACCAATACGATTGGATTCGTTTTGCGCATTGAACGACGGCGGTTAAGCGAGAAAGTGAAAACGATTTTCGATTCCGTTGAATTCGGGAACACTATCGTTTATGTGCCAGGGATAGTCTTTGCCGAAATACTCTACCTCTCGGAAAAGCAACGGATCCGGACATCAATTGATGAGGTCGAAGATTATCTGAAGGAGCACCCAAATTACAAGGAATATTCGTTGAACTTTGCTGTGATTCAGTCTACAGCCGAAATTACTGACATTCCAGAATTGCACGATCGTTTAATTGCTGCTACAGCACGACAACTCGATTTGGAGCTAATTACCAACGATTCGGTAATCCAAGCATCTGCGTTTGTAAAAACTATTTGGTAAAAATAGCCCTCTTTTTAGAAAAGGAGAACCAAACCAATGAGAGTCATTACCGGTGCAATTGGTCATGAGACCAGCACTTTTACTACTGTTGCCACCACGTGGGCGAGCTATCGTGAGCAGCGATTCGGCTATTTAACCGGAGACGAAATCATCAGCAAGTTTCGCGGCAGCAACACGACCATCGGCGGATACATTGCAGGTGCGGAAGCGCACGGATTTGAGTTAATTCCCACAATCTTTGCCAACGCGCATCCGAGTGGTCCAACCCCGCGACATATCTTCGATGCTATCCTGAAGGATATGCTGGATCGGATCGCTGAGGCAGGGGTCATTGATGGTGTTCTCCTCGATCTGCATGGCGCAATGGTGGCAGAGGAGATTGATGATGGCGAGGGGCATATTCTGACCGCTGTGCGCGAATTGGTCGGTCCACAGGTGCCTATCTTGGCGGAGTTGGACATCCATTCCAACGTTTCCCGTCGCATGATCGAGATGGCGGATGTGTTGATTGGGAGGGAGACCTACCCGGAGATTGATCAGGCAGAACGGGCCCGCGAATGTGCCGACGTTTTGGTTCGCATCCACCGAGAAGGGCTACGCCCTACCATGGCACTACACCAAATTCCGCTGGTCTGGGGATTGAATCAGGTCACAGCACACTCGCCGATGTGGGAGGCGATCGCTGAATTGCACAGAATCGAGGCGCAACCGGGCGTGATTTGCGGTTCGATCGCGACCTGCTATCCGTTGGCTGACATTCCGGACATGGGTGCATCGGTTTATATCGTCACTGACAACGATCCAGACTTGGCGCAGCGGTATGCGGATGAACTGGCGGCGTGGATCTGGGAACGCCGCGCGGATTGGCAGGCACCGATGCCACCGACCCGCGAAGCGCTAGCACAGGCGACAGCGGAAGGGAAATTTCCGGTGATTTTTGCCGATCGCAATGACAACACCGGTGGCGGTTCTCCGGGGGATAGCACCGGCATATTGCAGACGTTCATCGAAGCAGGGTTAGAGGATGCATGTATCCTGTACATCGTGGATCCTGAAGCGGTAAGTACTTGCCAAGAGGCAGGTGTGGGAGCGACGCTGACCTTAGATGTAGGCGCGAAATCGACTTCCCTTCAAGGGCAACCGATACGCATGACAGCGGAGGTTGTCACGCTTTCAGACGGTAGCTTCCGTTATGATGGGCCGAGGAACGCAGGGTTGGAGAGCAGCATGGGTCCCTCGGCATATATCCGACAGGACGGGATTCATGTGCTGTTAGTGACGGAGCGCGAGCAGCCTTTCGACACCGCTTTTTCACGAACCATGGGCTTAGACCCACGCCAGATGCGTTACATTGGGGTCAAATCGACAGTCCATTTTCGGGCAGGTTTTGAGTCGTGGGCAGGGGCAATCTACGCAGTGTCTGAGCCGAGTGTTCACGATCCGGTGGGAAAGGAGTTGCCGTTTCACAATCTGGGGCGAAAATTGTATCCGCTTGATGACATATAGAAAAAGGCTCATGGCACAAAAAGTGTAGGCTCATATAAAAAGAGAGTGCTTTCTTGACATAATCCTCACACTTCATATCAAGCCGAATTCATCTGATAGATTGCACGGTAGATCTTCCGTCCTTCCGCACGATACTTCATCTCAAAACTGGTTGGGATATGTCCTATCTCAAGTAAGTCGGGTGGTAGGTAGACCAACGGCGGCGTATGCGCTAGACAGTCGTGAATTTCATAGAAATACTCGGCGTAGTCGGTAGCGACGTGGATATGCCCTCTACTCGGATTCAGCGTCCGAATCAATCCGTTCAGCCAGACTTTATTTCTAAAGAGCCGACGCTTACGATGCCGTTTCTTGGGCCAGGGATCTGGGAAGTAGACGTGATACGCATCAATGGTGCCTTCTCCAATGTAGCGATCAACGAGGTAACCGGCATCGCTCCAGATAAGGAAAACCCTATTAGCGCTTCCTTTCAGCAACCGCTCCTTTGTGTGTTGAACATATTTCAATGCTCGCTCGACACCAACGTAATTGATCTCTGGATGTTGCCTTGAGGCTTCAAGCAGAAAGCGTCCCTTACCGCATCCGATTTCTATCTCGACGGGATTCTCGTTCCCAAAAAGTTCACCCCAATCAATCGGGGGAGTGATTTCGGTCAAACTGATCTGCTTATCTTTTTTGAGATCGATTAAAGCAGATCTCTTGGCCATGAGTTCAAAGAATCTTTCATGGTGTAATGCGTTCATACGTCTAGCCGAAGGCTCCCTTCGTATGCCTCCCCAGCAGTCTCTGTAACCGTTCATCTGTCCCATCAAAAACATGTTCAGGCATCCGATAGTCGATAAACGGATAGAGCCGTTGTGCAATGATTCGCTGACTGTATGTGACCGCCGCAATGTATCGAATCTGATTTCTGTTGTTGGGGGTTCCGCGATGCCAAACTTGGCTGTTAAACATATAAGCGCCGCCTGCTTTTGTGAAGAAGCTGACGGGACCCTTCCCCTCAAATGTAGGATTTTCTTCAGCGGGTGGTCTGCGTCCCGAATAGTGACTGCCGGGGACGACCTGCGTTGGACCATCGTGTATCGCCTCAATATCAATGAGTGGGATGAGCACATTGATAACGAAGCAGGGCAGCGTAATACGAGGGTCGTGTCGAGGCACATCATCCGGTAGCGGAAAATGGAGCCTGTCATCGCTATGCCATCCACCGCCCTGTCCGGGCAGGTAACGTATCGCATTTTGGGACATCATGTGGCAGTCTTCGCCCAGAATCGCCTCGGCGAGACTGACATAAGGTTCTCGTACGATAAGATCTCGGAAAGCCCTGTCATATTCAAACATGCGCATCATGCTGATGCCGCGGATATGGTCGCCTTCCTCATCGTGCATGCATGGGTCGTTATGTTTTTTTTCCATTAACGCTCTAAGCGTAGAGGCTTCCTCCGAAGTGAACACCTCGCCGAAGAAATAGTATCCGTCACGATTGAACTGTTCGACAACCTGTTGCGTTTCTGCCTTAGTAAATGGTTTACCTCGCTGAATTTCACTAGTCATTAGATTTTCTCCTTAGCGCGATAACGAAACTTCGCGAAAGCTTTGCCTTTTAGCGCCTTTTTCTTACTTTATTTGTTTGATTACAAATTTCGACAGTGTAAACCTTTAGATAGATTTTTAGGATAATTCGATGCTCAGAAAGAAACCGGAAACTTCAGATTCAATCATAGCGTGCTTTTCCAGCCATCTGAAAACGGTTCTGCTATCAGCAGATGGGTATATCCTTTACGAGAAAACTTCAATCTACCTTATTGACAGTTTTTTGCAGATCGGCTAAAATCTCCATCCCATCTGAAAATGCTTCTGCTATCAGCAAATGGGTTTATCTATCTTTATGTGAAAATTCTTCAAATTTCAATCTACCTTATTGACAGTTTTTCTCAGATCGGCTAAAATCTCTATTGCAGATAGCTTGAAAGTTTTGTCTGTTTTGAACGCCGAAAGGAGAACGGATTACTTTATATGCGGTATACGCGGTCAGAACCTCGAGTAACAGTCAGGCACGATGGAGACATCTCAATTTTTGACATCACCGGTTATTTTACGGAAGACTCAGCAGAAGGTATAAACACAGCTTATGACCAAAGTGCCAATGCAGCAAAAATTCTGCTTCGCTTTGACCGGCAAAGTTTTATCACCAGTAGCGGGTTTGGTGTCATCGTCAAACTGATTTGGAAAACGCGCAACAGAGAGCAACTTCTACGGGTCGCCCACCCATCAAATCAGATGCGGCAGGTTTTCGATATAATTGGTTTATCCCAAAGTATTGATATCTTTGCTTCAGAGGAGAAAGCGTTGGCGGATTTCTAACAGAGATTGACTCTTAGTCTTTTTAGCTCTGTCGTAATTAATATTTTTATTTATTGAGCAAATCAATTCAAATCTCGAAAGGTCTACTGATGAACTATTGACTTTTGCACATTGAGCGAGATACAATCTAATCACTTCTATGCGAGCTATTCTCTTGAGTGACGGGAAGCCCGGTCATTATAACCAATCTTTAGGTGTGATCGAGCGGATGCCGGAGTGCAAATATCACTGGATTGATGTAAAGTTTCGCAGTAAGCAGCGAGATAATCTGCTACGGGTGCTAATGCGTCTATTTGGTGGGTTTAGATTACCACGCTGGTTTACCAAAGCCTGCTTGCAAATGGCACTCCAGCGAGATACATTGGCTGAAATCTATGCTCTTGCGCCTGATTTTATCCTTTCAACTGGTTCATCTGTTGCTGCACCTAACTTGCTCATCGGACAACTCTTCGACGCAAAGACGGTTACGTGCCGTCGTCCCTCACCGGTTGGGGTTCACCACTTCGATCTTGCTATCCTTCCCCGAATGTATTGGTCCTCCCGCCGCAACAGAGGCAACGTTTGCAAAACACTTGGCGTTCCAAATCGAGTGCGGCCAGAAAAACTGGAAGCGCAACGCAAGGAACTCCAGACGGATTTAGATCTTTCGGATCAGAGGCGCATTGGGGTTCTGATTGGTGGCGAAGACCGGTACGATACAATTACTGAGACAACTGCCATTCGCCTTATCGAAGTCTTACAGGGGTTTGCAACGAAATGGGATAGTCAACTCCTGTTGACAACCTCGCGTCGAACCCCGCTCTCCGTTGAAAATCTGATTAGCAAGCGACTTTCAAACGCCCAACACTGTCCAATCCTTGTTTTGGCACATAGCGAAAATTCGCTCGCGGATCCGGTTGGAACAATTTTCGCCCTGTCGGACGTGATTATCGTTACCGAAGATAGCTTCTCAATGGTATGCGAAGCCGCAAGCAGCGGTAAACGGGTGATTATTTTCGAGGTTGATCACAAAACCCACCGTCGCTCCAAACGGCACGAAGTCTATTCAGAGATTATGCGTCAGGCCTCGGTGATGCGGGTTGATATTGAGGATTTGGAGACGAGTCTTGAGGCTGCCGTGACGGATGAAAGTCCCGTCAAACCGCTACAGGACACGCAGGTTGCTGCGACAGCGGTTAAGCAGCTTCTCAAGGATTAGTCAGTTTCACACCGCATTCCTACCAAGGCATTGTGCGATTGGTGTGTTTGCGACCGATATTTGCAACTTCCTCACCGCATGAAGGGATGCGAACACCGCTGTCGATCTTCTCAGCTATGTTGTCTGAAGTTGCACCGTCTAGGAACGCGATATTTTCAGCGTCACAGGCAGCCTTTACACGCGTACGTGCGTTTGCGCTGTCTTCTTCATAGGATGGCTCACTTCTATCGAAATGACCGTGTGACAGTGCCATATCCCCCGGACCCCACTCTGCAAAGGCGATGCCGGGCACTCGGACCGTCGCCTCAACATTGTTCAATGCTCGTTTGTTTTCGATCTTCAAGCCGAGAAAGATTTCACCGTCTGGATTCAGGGGCCAAACATCGGCGCGTTTCATGTATTCGTCTGTAGATATGCCCCAAATCGCTGCCGCACCGCCTTGTCCACCAGCACCACGACGTCCTACATCAAGCCCTGCTCCGACGCCGATTGTATGGATCGGATAGCGGGCAGATTCAACAAACACCTTCACAGCACCGGGCGTTTCCGCATGGCATAGTAGAATACCGTGGACGCCTCTCGCAAGGACCTGTTTAACCATCCACGCATTTGCACGCATGACATGTTCGTCGGTACCGTCTGTCGGCAGCGTGGTGATGACCGTCGGTGTGTGATGTCCGCTTTTCGTGGGACCGCTTGCAGCTAGCCCTTTCATAAATGCGTCCAATCCCGCGAGGTTAAACGTTCCATGTTCCATCTCGACCACGAGATAATCCGACCACGTCTGAGAGGCTTCCACGCCTCCTTCGTAGCTGAGTTCTCTTGGACTGGAATAATAGACTGGTTGACCCTGTTCGAGCAGTTCGATTGCTCGATTTACTCTTGCCATTTATGGACCTCTCTAAGTGTTGGATATAGAATCTGATAAGTTTTCAAAGTCATTAGGACTTACGCAGTTGAACATTCAGTCCGGTTTATCAAGCATTTTGTGATTCAATTGGGGGCATATCCTATAAAAAATGCCAACGGAATGCCAACGCAAAAGAGTTGACAATCCACAGGGCGCTACATTGCATACCGGTACGATTCGCAGGTTTGGCAGGGCACTGACAGGTAAAAAAAATAATTTCATATGATTAGGGGTGTTCAGAATTGGCGGGTGTGCCGCTCTGAACCCCGATGGCCTCTATGTTTCAGCGGGTTTACAGATATGTGTATCGCAAGAACAGTGGCGTGGAATTGGTGTGCTGACCTGCCAAATCAGCAGCAGCGATTTATGAGCAGCCTCCACATAAATATCAATACGCTATAGCAACTTGCGTTATTATAACCTATTTTCTGACCATGTGCGTAACTTATTATTATCGTTTTTCAGATTGACACGCTTTATAGAGAACTCTAACCTTTCTATGGCGAATTGATGAGGTTATCTAGGTAGGTTTGATTATCAGTTTGAGGATTGAAGGTGAGCAATCCTTCTTTTTTCGCGGCTACCAGAAGGTCTTTATCGGAGCTCACAAGGATTAGATCATCACCGGTTGTTCGTAGTTCATTAACTATATCAAGTGCACATTGTAGAATGTATGCATCGGTGTTGTTGATAATGCGTGCACCAGTGTGTGGATCAATACGTTGCCACGCGGCCCTTTTCTGACTTTCAGTCGCGTGCACTTGTTGCACTTCATCACTATAGAGGAATTCGTCCTCAAATCGTTGAATTGCTTGGTCAATTGCTGCTATAGTAGTTCTTTGCTCATTTTTCTTTTTAGCTATGGCGAAGCGAACTTCGCCCATACAATCAAACAAGCAAAAGATTCGGTTTAGGGAAACATGGGTGAAGAGATGGTTGATTAGAGGTGTTCCTAGTTCTGTAGCGTACTGTTTGACAATTGCATTCGCATCTAACCAAAAATAATTCACACTGGCTATTCCTGATCTATCTAATTCTGGTATTCTTCATAAACCGGTCTTAAGAAGTCGAATCCTGCCGCTGCGTATAGATTGCAGATCTCATCGGCAGCCTCCTTGTACCCTTGATTGTACAGAATGCGGATTATTTCTTGGATGTCGGTCGGAGGATAATCCGGATATACCTCGTTATTTAACATTTCCAGATAAAGCATTCCCACCTCTCTTGGTGTCTGAGGGACATGTTCCCGCAGGGCTTCAACAAAAAATGCTGAATTGAAACGCCGCTCAACGTGCTTTGCCGACAGCTTTAGCCATTCTAGGGCTTCTGCATCTATTTTATCAATTAACTCTAGCCAGCCGGATAGCGAACCTAGAATTTCCTGATGCTCCGCTTTAGAACTGTTTGGGGAAAGAACTTCAATCAAGGCACGCCATGCCGGTTTAACCTTCGACTTAACTTTATCGGATATGTCGTAACGTTTCCTCAAGAAAAAATGAACCATCCCTGAGAGGAGTTTGGGGTTATCGCTATTTATCAACTGATAAATGAGGCTGGTTTTTTCATTAAATGTTTCGAGATCTTCTATCCAACCTGTACAGACATGCCTGATAAGCCTCCCCAATACCTCCTTGTCTGCAAAGTCAGTATTTAGAGCCTTTTGATAGTGCCCACGTTCCTTGAGTAGAGAATAGAGATAGGCGGAGATCACAGAACAGAATAGGTATCCCGAAAAGGCTGCTTCCCAATGAGATTCATCCTGTTGTGGGAAGATGCGGTCTATATTATTAACCACCCACTCCTTATCAAGATATAACAGATTAGGCAAATAGTTGCCAAGTGTGAAAGAAAACTCAAAAGAGGGTTCAACACTTCTATCCAGTCTTTTGGTGAAATCCTCTCTGATGGCTTGAGGCCATCGGATTCCCTGCTTGGGGTTGTTGATTCGGGCGTATCGTAAGGCGTAGTGCACCATTGCTAAAAACACGCTGCCCCTGACTGAATTCAGAACACCAAAGCGAAGATCTTGGGAGATAGACATGCTCGGTTCAGCCTTCTCTACAAGAATCATAAGGATCTTCTCAGCAATGGGTAAGAGTTGAGCGTCAAACGCATGTTTATCATCTCTTGTTCCCTCTGATACCAAATCCGCTATCGTAGAAATAATCCAATTCTTGTAGTTAAACGGTTCCTCGGAGTGTTCAGTCCAAAACTGATTTGATAAAAGGATTTGATGTATAAATTCAAGCAATGCCTCCCAATCAAACTCTCTCTTATCGCGCCACGCGTCCAGTAATCCAGACAAGATTGAATGTTGATATCGGTTGCGGACACCTTGGAAGGGCTGCAAGTCATCCGTAAATCGTTGCGGATCAGCTTTCACACATTCCTCAAGTTTCTCTGGTAATCCCCGTTCAGTCGGATCCGCCCAACCTCCTGCTTCTGGAAAATCATTCAGATGTTGAGCGATTTCAGTATTTGACATTTTAGACAACTCTGTGCCTGTAATTCGGTTGATTTTTCCTGACGGGGTTTCTATTCCATCATTGTTTTCCAGATGCGTAATTAAACTCTCGGCTGCTTCTTGGCTGATTACTCCTGAAGGGATTTGTGTAAAACGTCCAGGCGGTTCAACCTTCGCTGGATTAATCTGCTCATATTTCTGATTAGCAGCAGCAACTTTTTCATTGCCGACTTCCAGAAGCGCAGAGAGCCACTGTCGTTTCTGGTATGCCACAACTTTAGTACGAGTTTCATCGTCTTCGGCAAATACTATGTATCGGCATGACTCAATCCAGTGTAATATTTGCTCAATCTCTCTCTCATCAAAATCAAAGCAGTGAGTTTGGATTAATTGGTAAAGTTCAAACTTCAACTCATATTCTTCAAGCGGATTGCCTTCCCACTCCCAGAATAGTCCTTTCAAATAGTCGTAGTGGTATGTGATAACGTTGAGAGCAATTCTGCGAAAGATAGCGGGAGAGCCTTTTGCGCCTTGGTAGTCGCGTTCTGCTGTGCCCCCCTCCTTTAACAGAGACTGCACTGTTTCTGCAATGCTATCAGGGGAGGCAAGATGGAATAAACGACAAGTAAAACTAACCAATAGTTCAGCATAGCTTTGCTCGGGACCATAGGAGGGTTCGGTTTTGATCTCCTCTATGATATCAAACGAATATGTATCTTCATCAATAAGAGTTCGGATTTGTGTCAGAACAATTTGTATTACTTCAAAGCCACATAATTCGGAGATGACTTGTCCCTGTTTTTTGACAACTTCCTTGAGCCAGTATAATTCCATTATAGGACGTATTTGGCGATTGACGACCTTGGCATCAAACATCACCTTGAGCAGATCAAGGGATAAATCTATCTTGCCTTCGTTGAGAAGCTTCGGTAGGATTATTTCACCGATTTCGTCACTCGCCCATCCCCTACTCGATTTCAACACGGTGTCCATGAAAGTGATATGTTTATGTTCTATCCGATCTATAGGAAGCGTACCGATAATTTTGATGAGTCTCCGGTTTGTGCTATCGTTTTCGATGCTTTTTCCGGTGTCGTTGGTATAGTCAACTATGGCATCAACGATACCCACAAGGAGGTCAACGTCTCTCTCCGGGTGATTGGCGATCGTTTCCACATATTCCAAAGCATACCAAACGGGGGTGTGGTAGTACCCATCTGGAGTTTCATAGGGAAGAGGGTTCTTGTCGGGATTGAACCATTTTGCCTCTTTTAGGGGTTCTAGCCATGTAGGATATTTAAGCTTTCTGAAGAAATACGCCCGTCTTGCATCAGAGTCTAACAAATTGGGCAGCGTTTCTATAATCTCCCTAGTTGGTGCTTTGTATGTGAGGATTCGATCCAACCTGTTCAGGAAATTCAAATAGCTGCCCACCAGATCTGCCAATAGTTCCTCAAAGTCATACCAAAGATGTTCAAACGCTTCTCGGCTCCGAGGGGGTTTCCAAGGCCCGTGACGATGGACAAAATTAACAAGCTTGGGAGCGACCTCTATCCATCTGACTGCAAAACGTATATTTGCATCATCAGGATTAGAAAGCACGTCTACATCATCAATACATAGTGCCGCCAAAATTGAGGCGATATGTCCCTTGTATGCTTTTAGGGTGTCATAGTCTCCTATCTGCGCTAAAATTTCCTTTGTAAGCCGTTTCTGTATTTTTGCTTTTTCTTCGTCACTAGATAGGATGTCTCGTAACCCCCCATCAATTTCCCGGGTAATATGTGCCAATAGATAGGGCGCAGTCTCAAAATTATCGGAGCGTAGTATCTTTACCCCATCCCGATAAAAGGCAGCGATTTCGGATCCTATATCTTGCAGGTTCCGGTAAATTTTATTCTGCCGAGGGGTCAACTCACTTTCAGGGGTTTGGGGATCCACCTGTGATAAATCTTGTTCCGCGTCAAATCCGTTTTTCATAATTCACCTCATATCAACTACCAGTTTATTCAAATTAATCGATAGTGTATTTACGGTGCAGGTCTCCTTTTATGTATGATGAAATTATAGCATTCATTTGGGGTAGTGTCAAAAAATTACAGTGCAGATTGGCTGGATAAGATGACTGCACAGATTCCACCAATTGAAAGTCCCAAATACTGGACTAAATATTTCGCTTGACCGCTTGATATGTGTCTGATACTATCTCAGCAAAGCAATGAACTCACGAGGTATAACCGATGGAAATCACGATTGATCCCGAAGAACTCGCCAACGGTGAGATGTCCCCAACGCATCTCGATCGGGCTGTCCATGCCATCCGCACGGACGGATATGTCATTCTATCAGACATCATATCGCACGCCCATCTGGATCTGGTCCGCGAGAAGATGGATGAGGATTTACGCACATTGATGACGGCGTCGGTCCTCCCTGTTAATTTTGTCAAACAACACCTCCAGCAAGACCCACCGCCCTTTGCTCCTTATATTTTTCGTGATATTGTTGCCAATCCGTGGGTGATACAGGTGACTCGCAAGGTTCTGGGTGAGGGTTTATTTAACAGTTCCTACTCCGGCAACACAAACTGTCCGGGCAGTGGCACACAACCGGTTCATGTAGATCACGGCCAATTATGGTCAGGACTGAAAATGGCGCATCCAGCGGTCTCTTTGGTGATTAACATTGCACCGATGGATGTCACCGAACACAATGGTAGCATTGAGCTTTGGCCCGGATCCCACCTAGACACGAATGTTGCGCAGGAGGACGCGACGATTAAGGTCGATGAACGGATAGTCGAAGCGCGTCGAGAGGTTGCTCCGCCGGTGCGTGGTAATACGAAGAAAGGGAGTGTCCTCATCAGGGATAAGCGCCTTTGGCACCGGGGTATGCCCAACTGTTCTGACCAACCAAGACAGATGATTGCGATGGTTCACAATATTCATTGGCTCCAGCGGAAGAAACGGGTACCGTTCAACAAGGGGTGTGAGGCGGCTTTTGAAAACTGCCAGATGGATCCAAACGTTGAATTTACTGACAAACCGATTGACTATATTTTTCGGAATCATCCCTACGATTATCACGAAGATAGCGATGAAAAAGTGAATGGATAGCCGGATAGCACGGTGCGTGGGTGAAGATTGTGGGCGGACGTTCTCAAGTGATAAAAAAATAAAAAAGAACCGGTATCGGTCAACGCTTTTTCCTTGACAGCTTAATCTATGTATAGTATATTAAAAGGTATCTATATGGGATTTAGGAGACGATCATGCGAAAACCATTGACCAAAAAACAGGACCGGATCTTTGAATTTATTCGGAAGCATGTACAAGATACAGGCTATCCGCCGACCGTCCGCGAAATTGGGACGGATTTCGGCATATCTGAAAAGGGTGCCTACGATCACTTAAATGCAATCGAAAAGAAAGGCTACATACGACGCAGCCCCAAGAAACCCCGTGCGATCGAAATTTTGGAGTTTGTGCCGCAAAAGCTGCCACAAGCGGCGGTCGAAGTTCCTATCGTTGGACGAGTTGCCGCTGGTGAGCCTATACTTGCCTCTGAGAATGTTGAAGGTACTTTACCCGTACCGCGGGAGGTCGTCAAGGAAGATACCTGTTTCGCGTTACGGGTCGACGGAAAAAGTATGATTGAGGCTGGTATTTTTGAGGGCGACCTGGTGATTGTGCGGTCGCAAAATTACGCAGATACCGGGGATGTTGTTGTCGCATTGCTTGAAGATGAAGCAACAGTGAAACGGTTCTTCCGCGATGGAAACCGAATTCGTCTGCAACCTGAAAATTCGGTGATGTCGCCGATTCTCGTCGATGATGCACAGATTTTAGGAAAGGTTGTCGGGCTTTTCCGCAGGATGTAGAACGTAAAACGTGACCCCCTGATGGATCTGTTCGTCCCGATCTTACATCGGGGCGTAAGTCCGATCCTTGTCCTCTTGGAATGGAGTTGTGAAACGTAAAACGAATCCTTCCTTTCTCTCCTCCCTCCCATCCTTCCATTCTTCGATTTTGCTCACCTCTACGCTCTTGGCAATTGTGCTTTGGTTGTTCAGTTTTACCACTTTGCTCCATGCTGTCCCGCAACTCTCAATAGTTGAAGCGAAAATAGATCGTCCCCACACAGGAGAACTGCTAGGCGGTAAAGTCGGCATCTTTGGCATCGCTCGAGGCACGATGTTCAAGGAGTATCGTTTGGAGTATACCCCTGTTTCCACAGATAGGGGAGGAACTGTCTCGACCGGGTGGCGTCAGATTGGTGGCGGAGCAACAGCCCCAGTGACGGAGACCGGTTTTCTTGGACAGTGGGATGCACAACGATTGCGCGGAGAATTCCTGATACGGCTTGTTGTCATTTCGACGCAGGGCGATAAAGTTCAGGACCAGATCCATGTCTTTATTGAGAATGAACGTCCACGCCTAAAGGTTTCTAATCCATCTCAAGATCTGTTGACATTGGAGAAGCAGATAACGGTGCGAGGGACAACGGAAAAATCGAACACTGTTACTCTTAAATCCGAGCAGATGGAAATATCCTTACCTGTTGATTCAGAAGGGGGCTTTGTCACGCAATTGCCCTTGAGCGAAGGTCTAAACCGAATCGAGATCCAAGTCACAAACCCAATCGGTCTGGAGACAAGTGTGATCCGGACTATTGTACGTGACAACCAACCGCCGGAGATTACGTTGACATCTCCGCCTGACTTCGCTCTGCTAGAGGTGCCTTATGCCACTGTGTCCGGTCAGGTCAATGACCCCGATGCACGGCTTTTGATTAACGGGACGGCTGTACCCCTCAAGGCGGAAGGGCATTTTGAGCGCACATTGCGACTAAAGAAAACAGATTCTACTAAGGGTGTAGGAGATGAGATAGCTAATCTCATCAACGTGGTTGCCATTGATCGGTTGGGTCGAAAAACGGAGGTACAACGCCGGATCAGCTATAAGGCAAAAGATCCGCTCCTTGGGATAGATCTTAGCCCACCAGCAATAACGGAGGTTTTGCCGCTTGATGGTACATTGCTTGATCGATCAGACGTAAAGATCACGGGATTCTTAATTGATAATGTGGAGATAGATCCGTTGACGATTCGTTTCAGCTTTGGTGAGGAGACGTTTGTTTTCGATGGGCGTCCGGGGGCTGCTCAGTTTGATGGAAGTCCTTTTGATTTTCAACCAGAGACGGGAAAGTTCACCTATACGCCACTGACAGAACTGATCGACGGCACCTATCACTTCAAATTGCAGGTTCAGGACACCGCAGGCAATTCAGCAGCACCAATTGATTTTACATTTACTATTGATACACGACCATTTCAAGCGTCAATTTCAGCGGAACGGGTTGAAGGAACAAGGCATATACTTAGAATCACGCTAACTACAACAAGACGATTGGGAGTAACTCCTGCCCTTGAAATTCTTCCATCTGGTGCGACCTTGGGGTATACGCCCAACCTTGATCATTTCAGCGTTGCAGATGAGGGGTTGAACGCGGATTTGAAAGTGGGAAACCATCGATTGATCTTTCGGTATGCCCTTGACTTTCCGACTTCTGCTTCACAGACAGGGTTCACGTTTTCTGCCGAAGTTCGTTCTCTCAACGGAGAGGTACTTCCTGTGCGCGGCTATTTCACCGATCAGAATCAGCTTTTTGAAGATATTCAATTCCCCCGATTTATTCAGAGCGAAGATTCTTCGCTGGCGGAGGTTTTCCTTTCTATTGATAGTGGACCTAGCGTCCGACTACTTAACGGTGATGCAGCACCTCAAGTTATCTTGCGAAGTCAGGGCGGATTGGATCAAAATATGATTCGCGTACAACAACAAAACGCCGATACGCGTGAGCTAACGATACTAGACCCTATCTATGTTGTCGAATCCTCTGTGGAGATGGCAGGTGTGTCATTTCAGCTTGCACTCCCACTTCCTTTAGAACCCAATAAGAGCGGCAACGGGGTTGCGATGTTTCAGTGGGACAGCCAATTCCAGCAATGGCTGCCGCTGGATACAGTCCGAAACCAACTCGGTATGTTTGAAGCCATCGTTGATCGGTTCGGGAGCTACGCCCTTCTTGTAGATCGGACGCCACCTATCATAAATACTATTTTTCCCCAAGATTCCGCAGAGGTTCAGCCCGATCGTTTCCTTATAGTGCATGAAATTACCGACGAAGGCTCCGGCGTTGGTGTTATTCAGTTGTGGGTGGACAATCGGGCGGTGCAATTCCTATACGAGGATACGACCGGACACTTGACCTACCTCCCAAGTAATCTGAGGGCGGGCAGGCATACCCTTGAGGTTAGCGCGACGGATCGGGCTGGCAATGAAGCGCGCCAGACGATGGACTTCTTTACTCAGGATATTTTCGACTTTGCCGATAAGGTTATTGTATATCCGAATCCCACTTCACACGATGCCATCATTACATTCCAACTCACCAAATCTGCTGATGTTACACTGGAAATTTACGATGTCACAGGCGGTTTACTCTATACGGATGTGTTGCGCAATGTGGTTGGTCAACAGTCAGCATCGGTCGACGAAGCCTTCGTCTGGGATTGCAAAAATCAGGCAGGCGAATCTGTCACAGGCGGGGTATATATCTATATCTTGGAAGCGAAATGGGAGGGAGAGACAGTCCGTAGGTTGGGCAAGGTTGCGGTTGTTCGTTAATCCAGTTGTGTTAGTGATAATTCAATGTAGGAGGTTCACACCTTATCTTCACATATAAAGGAGATTTCGATGGGTAAATTAGATGGACAGGTTGCACTTGTTACCGGTTCAGGACGTGGGTTAGGTAGAGCTTACGCGCTTCACCTCGCTCAGTTGGGAGCGGACGTTGTCATTAACGACATTGATCTCGACGCAGCGAAAGAGTATAACGAAGAACTGACAGCGGAGACAGTCATGGCGGAGATCGAGAATTCTGGTCGTCGGTCACTTGGCTTTGAAGTTGATGTTACGGAACGTGATGCTGTCTTTGCAATGGTTGACGAGATTGTGGATAAACTGGGGCGAATTGATATTCTCGTCAATAACACCGGTGGTGCATTGGGTCAGCCGAAATCCTCAATGGCATCCGACACTGAAGAGGAATATTATAACTACATTATGGGGATCAATCTCAGCAGCGCAATTTTGTGCTGTCAAGCGGTGAGCGTCCCGATGAAGAAGGCGGGTTACGGACGGATTGTCAACGTCAGTTCGCAGGCAGGTTTGTGGAGTGCTTGGAACGGGGGAGGTATGGCGTATTCCGTTGCAAAGGCGGGGGTTGTTCAATATACTCGCCTCCTTGCCGCTGAGTTGGGAGCATACGGAATTAATGTGAACTGCATTGCGCCGGGCTACATTCTTTCTTCCCGTGGCATTGCCGGCGGTAGGAATAGTCCTGAAACACGTGAAAGACTGTTGCCGCAAATCCCGCTGCGCCGCATGGGGATGCCAGAGGATTGTGCGAAGGTTGTTGAGTTTCTGGTCACAGATCTCTCGGATTATGTGACGGGGCAGTGTATCCCTGTTTGTGGTGGATATGTTAGCTTCTGATTAACTAGGGAGATATGAAAGTGGGTGGAGGGATTAAGCCTTAACAGGGGGAATCGTCTCTGTATTCCGTTTCTCGTTTTGTTATTGACAGAAGGTCGTTTAATCGCTTATACTAAGACAGCTTTAGCGATGGGATAACGCAAGGGCTTATCCTCTTTGAAGGGCCATTTCGCAGCTTGTTAAAAAAAGCGAAAGTGTTGCCTGCTAAAGCATTGTGATATTCTCCAATTTGGGTGAAACCGAAGGACGATATGCGGACAATTCCTGAATTTTTTCATGGTAAAGTGATATTGATCGCCGGTGCAACCGGATTTCTAGGGCAAGCACTTGTGGCGAAAATTCTCACTGCGCTTCCTGATGTGAAACGAATCTACCTGCTCATCCGCAGTCAGACTGTAGCGAGTGGAGAAAAGCGCACCGCAACGGATCGGCTAGAAAATGAGGTATTTGCCTCAAGTGCTTTTGCGAAGCTTAAACAGATTCATGGGGAACAGTTGGAGGAGTGGCTTCGTGAAAAGGTCTACGCGGTAGAAGGCGATATGGCTTACGAGCGGCTTGGTCTTTCGGATACCGACTATGAAATGTTGCAGCGCGAAGTGCAAATCTTCATTAACAGTGGCGGTCTTGTCAAATTCGACCCACCTATTGATGCGTCCTTGCAGAGCAATGTGTTTGGGGCGAAGTACGCGGTTGAGTTGGCAAAAAGTTGTAACGATGCGATTTTTCTGCACGTATCGACTGCCTTTGTTCGTGGGGTTCAACCGGGAAAGGTTCCCGAGGAATTACACCCGCCGTACGAAACTTATGCTGAACAATATCAAGCGGAAAAGGGGGAAGCGATCCCTGGAACCCTTGACGCCGAAATCGAAG
>JAGWBT010000054.1:30385-39550 GCA_021295755.1 Candidatus Poribacteria bacterium | reverse complement strand
GGGGTGGCGTACTGTTTCAGCTGCCTGCCGAGCACGTTTTGGAAGGACGCAAGTACCCGGCACTGAGTCTCACTAACCAGAGCCACCGCACCTGAGAGATCGGGATCTTGATCTACAGGTCCCTGCGTGAGCCCGGGTTGGCAGATAAGACCCTCCACCAATCCCTCCGAAACCCAAAGCGGAACATCATACCCAAGGGCTCGCCACGCGTCTGGATGTGCCGGGATACGGACATAGATCCGTTTACGACGCCCCTGATCCGCTTCAGCGTTCCGAGCGACTGCGCGAAGGTCGCGTATCCATTGGGTCATAATCGGCGTGAGTTCTTCGACCTCATCAAACCTGCAAAACGGAACGAAATCGGTCATGTTCAGTTCGATCCCATCGGTTTGGTAGCGGGTGAGCAATTCTTCGGAGACCTGAAAGCGTTCCTCACGCACCTCCCGATGCAAAAAGCTGAACCGTGTTGCGTCCGATGCCCGCGGATCATCTTCCTCACCCACCTGAAACTCTGGATGCTCGTACACAAAGTCGGACTTGCGACCCAGTCCGCCGTCGGTCGCTCTATCGCCGCCGGAGAGGGTGACTGGGTTGCTGGGGATGAACCAGATCCCTTTTTCGTGGCAGCGATCGCAGAGCAGCTTCAGCGGGTCGTAGCCATCGGCGATCAGTTGATGGATATTTCGCCCGGCGCGATACCAGACCGTATGCGTCCATTTGACGACATTATCGCCCCACTTCTGTGCGACGCGGCTGTCATACATCGTCACGCCTCCCTCAAGCACCGCGAAGTATATCAGGGTATCTACGCCGCTGTCCGCTAGTTGATCGAGGGGTGGTTCAAATTGATAAAGGCTCGCAGCGTGGCGTCCGTCATCGAACATGAAAACGCGGGGTTCGTCCAAGGAATGTCTACGCTTCATAGCGGTTTGCCTTTCCGTTAGGAAGATTCAAGATTCACGCAGATGGGGGATCAAAGGCTTCCAAGTAAGTTCGCGTGGTCTTGTTGAGGTTGCCGTAAAACGCTCGTACCTCTGGATCCGGATCATGACGCGAGAATCTCGGCGGTATCACAGAGCAGTCGCTCAAGTAAGGGCGAGAACGGTGCCCATAATAGGCTTGAACCGTTTTCCGCTCTCGTTGTGTGACGCGAACCGTTGCCGTATGCGGAACAGCGATGTTGAACAGCGCGACAGTGCCTGCGGGTCCGTGGAGGTCTACTGTTCCGTTACGTTCGACATTCGCTGCGACCTCCAAGATCTGCTCATCCACGGATTCGGGTGAAATAGAGAAACAGTGTGTTCTCTCATCGACATCGGTGAGGTAGACCATCAGTTGTATGTAGTCCATCCGAAGCGGATGCTCCTCCCAATGCGGACGGTCACGATGGAAGCCTTGGTGGGGCTCGCCATTATAAGCTCCCATGTGGCGCAGGCAGATTTCGGCGAAACAGACGGGTCCGCCCATAAAAAATTCAATCGCCGGCAGAATCTTGGGATGGCGGAGGAGTTGGTCAAATTCCGGCGAGGTAACTAACGCATTGCAGTTTCGCATCTGGTTGGAGAAAGGATGCCAGCAATTTGGGCTGCCAAACTGCTCACGGTCGCGATCGTAGATTTCACGGAAGTACGTTACTTCATCGGAGGTGAGGGCATCCTTGAGAACAACATAACCGTTCTTGCGGAAATGTGGAAGGAGTGTTTGGAAGTCATTAGTGGTTTGGGTGTCGGTCATTCGTCTTTTCTCTCTAAAAATGTGTGTGAAGAACTGTTTTTTGCAAATTATAGTGGATCTTAGAATTAATGAAACACTCCCAATGGACAGCCGACCCCCTAATCAGGTGGAAGCGAGGAAGCGGGTGTGTGAGGAAGCGGGTCCCGGCAAAGCCGAGGATCCCGAGAATCGGGAGAAGCGTGTAAAAACTCGTCCTCTCACCTCCTCACCACCTCTGGTTTTCAGGGGGCCTTTGGAAACTTCGCGAAGGTCGGAGTTATTGGTAAATGTCTACTTATTTCTCTAATTCACCATAAATCACTCGTGCATCATTACCTGTGCAGGGTTGATAGCACCGTATTTGCCTTTGTTTGCGGTTATCTCGAAGGCTTTGGGGACAGACTCGATGCCGGATAAAACGTGCTTGATGGTCGGTTTCAGTCGAATTCGTCCGGAGGCGACCAATCGAACCGTGTGTTCCAAATGCGCCAGTGTGCTGATGTCTGGGAACAGACATCGGAGACTTCGCTCCCGTAGCGCGTCAACATCGAGCTCCATCGGGTGCCCGAACCACGAAACGATGTTTAATTTTCCGCCTGATCGGGTGGCTGCGATGGCTTGTGTAAGCGTTTTCGTCCCCGACAAACCCTGCTTGGGACTGCCACCCGCGCATTCAAAAACAACATCGGCACCGTTGCCGTCCGTCAACGCCTGAATCACCTCAACTGGATTATCCTGACTCGCATTGATGCTATGGTCAGCACCCAACTCCTTAGAGACTTGGCACGCTTCCTCTCGGACATCTACGGTGATCAACCGTCCCGCACCGCTCGCACGGGCGACCTGCATACATTCAAGTCCCATGCTGCCCTGACCGAAGACAGCAACCGTGTCCCCAATATGTATCTCCGCCGTATCCACCGCTGCGAGGCTGTCGGAGAGCGATTGTAGACATGCTGCCTCGCTGTCAGAGATTCGGTCGTCCACTTTCGTCAAGGCGATTTCGGGCAGAACGGCGAACTCGGAGAAGCATCCGGGCAATTGAAAACCGATAATCGGCCCGCGTCGGCAGTCATTCCCACGCTCCGATAGGCAGAGGGAGCATTCGCCGCAGGGCAGCTTGGCACGGGCTGCCACACGGTCTCCGGGTTGGAATTGGGAATCTCCGTCGGATTCCACGATTCGGGCGCAGAACTCGTGTCCGAATAACCGTATCGGTGCTTCGGTTTCCAATCGGTGTTTAATCTGCTCGTAGGCGAGGGTCGGAACCCCGTAAGCCAGTTGTGCTTCGGTGACAGAGGGTTGCACACAGAGAATCTCTGCGATCACATGCCCTGCACGCCGAACTGGGTCAGGTACCTCGTCCAACCGCATATCGTTAAATCCATAAAAACGCCACGCTTTCATCTGAGACCTTTCCGATTACATTAAACATGATGCGTGAAACGTAAAACGTGAAAACAATTTGTTCAATAAACCTAGGACCTACGCAGTTGAACGGTAAAATCCAACCCTTTCGGCTAGTCCCGGTACTCGGTTCCGTTTTAATGCTCCACTGGCACGATTCGGAGATTTGGCAGGGCACTGACAGGTGAAAAAAATATTTTCAATGCCCTATACGGGTATTCATAGATTGTCGGGTGTGCCGAGAATCCCGATGGCCACTATACTTCAGTGGTATTACATAAGTGTGCTATGCTATAGCGGCTGCCTGTGAACGGTTTACTGACCTGCCATATTAGCATCGATTAAGGTTTGCTGATGCCGTATTAACCTCGATTAAGGTTTGCTAACCTGCTATATTAGCCTCGATTTATGGGTAAGATTCCACATAAAGGTCAATATGCTCTAGCAATTTGGGTTATTATAACCTATTTTTTGACCATGTGCGAAAGTCCTATATGTTTCAGGTACAAAAATCCTCTATCCGCTGCGCTCCGCATTGAAAAAGCGGTCTGTTTGCCAATGTGTCGAAGGTGAAAAGGGGTTTGCCCCATTCCGATATCTGATGCGCGAATTGCAGCGTCTTGCTACCCTCCGAGGCGTGGGCGATACATATCTTGTCCGCAAGTGCTGCAACAAATGCGTTGCGTTGGTTCGCCAACCCTGCGGTCGATCGCCGATGTTTACTATCAAAGATAGACAGGAGTAACAGACGTCCCTCGGCTAACCCCTCTTTCCACGCTGGGTTCAGTCGCATGTTTTCGATACTCCGGGCGGGGCATAGGATAATCGGTTGTGAGCCCCGTAGTAGGACGCGAAGGCATTCTTTTTCAATTGGTGAATGATACCCCCCGATGGTGGGCCTCCCTGATGCCCGGAATTGTTGAGCCAATTCGTGCGATTTCAAGATAACCTGACCGGGACACCTACTAGAACAAAACAGTGCCCAGAGGTTTCCGTTTAGGTGAGCCTCCCGATCCGTCAAGAGAGCGATATTCCCCTGCGCCCAGATAGTTTCTGGGGCATCTGTGCTCAAATATCCTTTCAGCTGCGCCGGGTAATTGGGATCCTTTTGTGTGATGCGTTCAATTGGATGTGTCACTTCTGGGTCTCATACAGGTGCTGCACCGAGCTAAACAATTCGCCAAGCGCGGAGTTTGCGATGATCTTCCGGTGGTGCACCGTTTTGGAGCCAAACAAGCGGTTTCTCTTCTTCTGTACGTTCAGGATTCACCCAAACGATGTCTCGGATCTCACCAACACGTTGAGCGGCGCGAGCGAAAAGCCCCCGTACGGTTTCATCAAGCGAAACAACGGTCTGGTCGGTTGCCCTTGCCGTTTCCAGCAGGTGAAAATCTTTTTGCATATCTTCGCTTTCTTCTAGGTTGGTCCCTGTCTGTTTAATTTTGTCGTAAAGTTCTTCGTCTGCCGGAGCATTGACACGATACACTTTTTTGCGCGCATCCATCGACACCCTCCAACGACGCGCAAAGCTGGATCGATGCCTTTTCCATTCATTACTAATTTCCGGTGTCATTACAACGCTGTGACTTAGCGACAATACCTCCTGTAGAAAATCACGACAATGTTTGGCTCGCGGATGGATTGCCTCCTCGCTACCGGAGGCTTGGGCAACATCGGTATCAATAACCAATCGTTTTGAATCTGCCTCCCTCACGATGCCTCCGTTTTGCCAAATGCAATTCTGTCTACGGCGTTAAGATAACGGCTCTGCGCCTTCAGATCGACATCATCAAAGTCTTCGGGCCAATCCCCGTAAGCACCCACCTCGTCCAGATCGGCGGTGTCGATTTTGGTGGCACCATTTTCACCCCGTGTGAACCAGTGCAGCTTCACCAACTCCGGCGAGAGGCTGCCTTCGGCAACAAGCGTTTGAATCGCAAGAAGCAGCAGCGAACTGTGTGTTTCTGCAACGACACGGACGCCACGTTTCGCCGCCGCTGCTAAGACTTGCGCCAATGCGACCTGTGCGCGGGGATGGAGGTGCAGCTCCGGTTGTTCGAGATAGACCAACTGCCCCGGTTCCGCTACCATTAGGGCGACTAAAACGGGCAGGACCTGGGATACACCGAATCCCACATCGGCAATGCTGACCATGTCCGTACCCCCCCCTTCCCCCCCGCTAGCGGGGGGGAGAGGAAGACGACCGACTTGAAGTTCGATGCGGGTGTCGCCGATTTTTTTGGTGCCGACTTGTCCTGTCAGTCCAAGTGCATAAAGGGAATCAGATAACATTCCTAGACGTTCATCCCTCGTTTCCTGCCACTCGTGAATGATGCTTGCAGCGTAATTCTCAAACGTACCGGGGTACTGTGGGCCGGTGCTGGCAGGTTTGTAGGTGCGTTCTAGATTACCTCGCAATCCGGGGAGATGAATGCTGTTGAAAATATGAGTCTCAAGTTTATAGATTATGCTCTGGGACATATGGCCATCTTGAGTCTCAAAACGGACAAAACATCGTGAACGCTTCACGGCATCAAAACCCGCGGGCATCAAGTTTCGGTTAACCAACGACTCGAGTTCTTCAGGCGGCATCTTAGGATACAAGGTCATATCCTCGTGATACTTGCTGGCTTTTTTCGTCATTTCGACAAGTTCAATTCCGCTTTGCCCCTTTCTGAAAGTGACTGCTGTCGAAAAATCCTCGGCCATGCTAGTAATATCAATCCGAATCTGAAAATGATCTGCTCTTTCTTCGCTGACTAACTTGGACAAAAATTGCTCTGCCAATGTAAATTGGGCGTTCGGTCCATCAAGCAAAAGCGGTCCCGGATCGTATGGTGCCTCCAGCGTCTGCTTGAGCATCAATAACGGTTGCATGATGCTCGATTTCCCGGAGCTATTCGCGCCGGCAAGGATCGTTAGCGGACGGATGTCGATTGCACACTCTTCCGCTATCGATTTAAAACCGCTCACGGCTATCTTGGTGATGCCTTCAATCGTTTCTTTCGACATCCGTAGTGTGCTCCTTTCAGATACCCGGTGTGTTGCGGGACCGGGGATGGCTCGTTGATCCTAGAACTATAGTAAGGAAAGGCAACCACAAGTTTCTTAATCCCGAGCTATCGGGGGGTTGCCCCTACGAAAACAATAGAACTAGCATCGGACAACTATAATCTGAAGTGCGTAGCTCCTAAAAGGGAAACTATTTCTTTTTTTTAGGTATTTTAATAGTTTCAACCGCTGCCGTTTTCTTACGGCGTTTAGCTTCCTTACAACTTATAAACCTGCCTGTCTTAGTATCGCGCCCGACCTTGATGGTAGTCACATGGCGTGTCTGTGCCGCCTCTACACCACCGAGTCTAGCATAAATAACCTTCTCTACTGCCCGTTGGACTTGGCGTTCTGTAAGCTTCCCTCGTTTGGGGGTGTCTTTGACGGTTCTTTCTCTTGCCATTCTAATTACCTCCTTGAACCATGTTGCGATAAGCGATTCGTCTAGTCCTCAACCATCTCGTAATCACCAAAGTATAATCATTAAAAATTAACTGGTCAACCTTTAGTTGATGCTCTTGAGCCAGCTGAGGCAAATCCTCCATAAACTCTTGGTAACGTCCCCAAATGATGCTTCCACTTGGAATTGTCTGACGTTTCGATGCAGTGCGAATCCAATTCCGTACGACTGTTATAATTCCTTCAGGACTGTTGTTATGAGCTTGAATATCTTGCCCGGCGATATCTGAGATAAACTCTTGATACCGATACTGTGCTTTATCCAGTATAAGGCAATTTTTCCTTTTTTGTTTGTCTATACCAAATTTCTTTGCCCCAAGAAAAACCCCCAATTCCAAAGGCATGTTAAATCGAGGTAAACCTGAAACTTCGTCTAATTCCGTTCTCGATATGTCATGAATTCCATAACGGCAGTCCGCGATGATGTTATAAATTTTATCGATCCGAACTTGACTTGCGTCCTCCTCTTCAAGAGCACAACGGGCAATAAAACCGCAATCATGTACCGCAAACACCATTGCATCAAACAACTGCTTATAATCCGAATCAAATGGACAATTGAGAAAAACATTGTCATTATAGCGATCTGATTGCATAATTTCCTACGTTCGCTTCACTGACCCTGTTGTTTCTGCAAATCTGAATTCACGCTTCTAAACAGAGAAGCTAGATGGTTAATGGTAAAGTTCTTCAGTCGGCCGTTTCTCAGGGCGGTCATCTTCGATCGACTTATTCCCAAAAAATGTGCAGCGTCCTTTTGAGTCATTTCCTGATCGGCAATCAAGCGGTTGATCTTATATGCCAGTTTGGCTTTTGCCAACCTTTCATTGGGTGAAGGAAGCCCCAAATCCTTAAAAACGTTTCCCGCACTGGGGGTATAGTCTGCCATGATTTATCCTCTTTTGGGCTGGCGCGTCTGCTCTGTCTCTCCACCGTCGCGCTTGCCATGGACACCCCTCTCTACTACTCGTTTAACCTCACTTCTCTTGAGTCTACCTCTTTAGGTGGGTGATTCTTTCTCTTGCCACTCTAATTACTTTCTTAAACCGTTTTAAGGCGATCTCATTGAGACATTTAAGCTACACTTCGATCGTAATAAGACCGGCATAATTGGGTTTCAATTCTATCGCTTTGGTAAGGTCTTCAATGGCACGGTCATGCTCACCTTTGTGGTAGCAAGCTATGCCACGACGGGTATAGGCTTCAACATTATTGGGATTCGTTTCTATCACTGTGTTATAGTCTTCAATCGCCCAGTCATGCTCCCCTCGTGAGTGGTGGACTCTGCCACTCAATAGATAGACTTGGGAAAGGAGTTCGTTGTTCTCCACTTGCGCTTCAGTGATGCTTTGGAGTGCTAACAAAAATGCGACGGTGTCACCGTCCTTCTGATATTCTTCTTGAGAGATTTCGAGATAGGCAACCGCTTCCTCGTGGTCGGCAAGTATTCCAATTAGGTAATCGCGATAATTATTCCCGCTAGTAGGGTTTCGACCATCCAATTTCATTCATTTCCCAACCATCCAGTATTTGATGTCGTAGTTGATGATGAAGTTTAAGCACTCATGCGTTCTTGTTGGTGCCTTTCCATCTCCAGCTGCAAGGCTTCGATCTGTTTTTGCTGTGCTTCAATTTTTTCGTCTTGTGCGCGTTGATTTTTTCCCTGCGTTGCGACGATAATCTGTGGCACACCGATGACCACGGCAATGAAAGCTATCAATGCTAGCACCAGCGTAAAAAGCTGATCCAACTGTTTGCCCAATGCTCTAATTTCACCACTGAGGTGTGTGTCTAACCCTTTGATTTCGCTACTCAGGTGTGTATCTAGCCCTTGGATTTCGCCGTTCGAGCGTTTATCCATTTCCTCAATTTTGATGTTGACTTTTGCAATCTCTTGTGAGATGTATTCTTTCACTCGTGTCTCAGATGCGGTGGTTTCTTCTTTGATAATTGAGCGAATTTTCTCAATGTCCTCTACGGTCAGTTCGCTGAACGCAGGAGCAGTAAAAAGCAAAAGTGCTGCGCTCAAAATCACGATTAACTTCATTTTATTCTCCTTTGGTTGAGTCAGTTGCCCAATCCCATCCGGTATTTGATGTCGTAGTTGATGATAAAATCTAATTCTTCGTTGTTGGGCAAGGGCGTGGATTTAATTGAGAACACATTCGACGTGATAATCGTTTACCTAATCGTTAATGTTATCGAAGATACGGGGCATTTAGAATTCCTTTGCAGTTGAAGGTAAGTTACTCGGTGTCTTTTGTGCCGTGCACTAGTCCTTCAATACTTTTTCCATTTCGGCTATCAGCGCGTCCACCTCAGCCGTGTCAACCCCTTTTGGTTTCCGCGGTAACGTCGGCTGCCCAACGGAAGCTGTGTTACTACCTTCCCTCAACCTGCGCCGCCATTCAAACCACTGTCGCATCTCTGGGGAAATCACTGTGTGGTGCCACACGCGTCGTGTGCCGACTGTGTCGTAACTGCCTAAATGCTTGGTGGGCCGGTCTTCGCTGTACGCCTCCTTGCCGTGGGAAT
>JAGWBT010000054.1:29179-30047 GCA_021295755.1 Candidatus Poribacteria bacterium | reverse complement strand
TTGATACCCGGTATCGGCTTACCCGTTCGCCTTGACTGGCAGGACGGTTGCAGGGTCAGAATAAGACCGTCCACTGCCACCGTTTTGTACACAACGTGCGGTGTCCCCATGTTCGGCAACTTTTGCGCCTTTCCAATGCTGCCTGCTAACGTTTCCGCAATCATAGCGTCAATTGTGCTCAAGCTGTACCTCCAGTGATGCCTGTTAGCTGAGTTTTATCTCTACAAAAAGAGGGCACCCACAAGGGGTGCCCCTACTGTTCAATTTCTTTTTACTTCCCCTTAGCTAGTTCTCTTTTAGGGGGTCTGATCCAACTATGTAATAGGTGTGCCCCCAATCGGCTCAAAACAGGCACGAGACCGATTGCAGTTCTCTGGGGAAACCAACCACCGTCATCGTGCAGTTGCACCAGTAGTTTGAGAACGGATTGGTCTCGACAAGATTTTGCAGGTTCCCGCCGTGGGTGTAGAGTGCCTTGGTACACAGGTTTTGACATATCGGTTTATTCAAGAGGGACGATCCTTTTTCTAATTGCATGTTCGTTCTCCTTATGATGGTATGTAGGCAGATTTTCCAAAATGGTTCATGTTAAGAAATCGTGCAAAGAAACCGAGTTTTCAAGAAAAAACTCGGTTTCTCTTCGCAAAAATTGATGCAGCCGTGTTTAAGCGAGGTCCATTGCGGCGCGGCTGACGATGTTCTGAGTTAATGGGACCTTATAACCGTTGTCAGTCATCGGCTCTGCGTTCGCCACCGCTGCCTCGCCCGCCTGTTTTGCCACCGCATCAGTGATGCGTTTGCCGTTCAACGCTGCTTCGGCTTCCTTGGAACGCCAAGGGATAGGAGCGACGCCACCGAGGACGACGTT
>JAGWBT010000054.1:0-29017 GCA_021295755.1 Candidatus Poribacteria bacterium | reverse complement strand
TCGGGCAGGACAAAGAAATCCTCTAACGGCATCGTCCTATCTCCGTTGGGTCCGACAATTTTCACTGTTGCGCCGAGGGCAATGAGTGCCGGTGCTGTGTCTGAGGGGTGGACGATGTAGACAGGACCCCCACCAAAGATTGCGTGGTACTTGTTCAGTCCCTCGACCGCGTAGCAGGTATCACCGCCCTTTTTGAGGCAGATAATGTCTGGATGACGATAGTACCAGCAGCGGGGGCGCTGACACAGGTTCCCGCCAAGCGTCCCAACATTCCGAATCTGTGGTGATGCGACAGAGTCAGCAGCCTCTGCCAGAACGGTGTAATGGTGCTGAATGGTTGGGTTTGCAGCGATGTCAGCGAGTGTCACAAGCGCACCGATGGTTAAGCCCGATGCGTCCGCCTTAATCTCATCCAGACCGGGGATAGATTTGAGGTTGACCACCTTCTTCGGCGTTTCAATGTACTCCTTCAGTTCGCCGAGGAGATCCGTTCCTCCCGCGATCATTTTTGTCTCGCTCCAGTCATCGCTCAATAACGAAGGAACCTGCTCGACATCTGCTGCGTTGACATAAGCAAAATTTTCCATCTTTTCATCTCCTTCCTTTTCCACTAACCGAGAGCGTTGAGGACTCTGTCCGGTGTAATCGGGATTTCCCGGATACGGACACCGATTGCATTATAGACAGCGTTTGCAATTGCGCCTGCTGTCGGGATTGTCGGCGGTTCTCCGATTCCCGTTATTTTCCGGTCGGTATCGTATGCGATGGATTTAATCTCAGGAATCTCCATCGTGCCGGGGATTTTGTAATCCTCAAGGTTCGGGTTAATCATCTTGCCGGTCTGATCATCCATGATGCGCTCCTCAAACAGCGCATAGCCCAATCCCATGATGACCGCGCCATTGATCTGGCTCTCAGTCGTCAGACGGTTGACCACCAAACCACAGTCTTGGATGGCGACAATCTTGATAACCTTGACAATTCCAGTTTCTGTGTCAACTTCGACCTCGGCAAACTGTACGCCAGCGGTATCACCGACGCGGAGGTTTTCGTCCCATTCACCACCTTCGGAGATGGTTTCCATGCCGAGATACCCCGTCGCCTCTTTCCACGGAATACTCATCCTTAAATCTGATTCGGTGTAAATCCGACCACCAGCAGCGCGTAGATCTCCCGGTACCGCTTCTACCAGCGGTGCGATATGCCCAAAGAGTTTACGCTTGGCTGCCATCGCTGCGGTCTTTATCACCGGCGCTACAGAGCCGATTGTCTGGCTACCCCCACTTCCGCGGGAAGGCAACCCCGGTTCGGTATCGCCGATTTTGACCGTAATGTCTTCGGGACGCAGCCCAAGTTCTTCCGCAACGATAATGGCGATAACCGTCCGGATTGCTGTGCCGATATCTTGCGTGCCGGTGATCGCTTCGACAGCGCCGCTTGCGTGGATGGTCACACGGGCTTGTGTTCCCGCCCCGCCGCCACCACCCCACAATCCGCAACCCATACCGATGCCACGTTTCTTGATACCTGTGCCGGATCCTGGGATTCTGTTGCGTCGGTGCCAACCAATCTCCTGTGCGCCGAGCGTATATTCGCCTTGACGAATCCTATTTCGTCGTGCATCGCTATCACTGTTTATGCGGCGGAACTCTAGCGGATCCATGTTCAGTTTTTCAGCAAGTTCGTCCATCAACGAATCCATGGCGAAGGCACCCTGTGGATGACCCGGCGCGCGCATGGCACGAGCATTGCCCGCGTTGATTGCGACAGCAGATTTTTCAGTTCGGTAGTTTGGAACGTGATAGACATAGGGACCGGTGAAACCTGCCCCACTACCGATGCCGCCTGTGCCGTAGCCGCTCATGTCGTAAGCGATGAAGCGACCATCTTGCGTTGCGCCCGCGCGTACCTTCTGTGTCATCGACGGACGGTTGCCGGCAACGAGGTGCTCATCCTTACGCGTCAACATTAGTTTAACAGGTGCGCCCGCCTTTCGTGCCAGCTTCGCAGCGGTGACCCCTTCCACTCCGGGACCGAACTTACTGCCAAAGCCACCTCCCATGTGTTCGGTGATGACACGCACCTGATTTTCGGGCAGCTCAAAATGCCGTGCGAGGTTTTGGCGTGTGCCAAAGACCGCCTGCGTCGAAGCCCAAACGGTCAGGTTATCCCCTTCCCATTCGGCAACATGTCCATGCGTTTCCAGACAGACATGGGTTTGAACCGCCGCGTGGTAGGTCGCTTCAACCTCGATAGCGGCTTCGGCGAAGCCCGCCTCGAGATCCCCACGTTCGTCAACTCGTGCTTCACTCTGGTTGCCCGTCCAATCGTCACGAATTTGGGGTGCGCCTTCCGCTTTTGCCTCCTCAACATCGACGACATAGTCCAATTCATCATAGTCATATTGAATCAATCGAACCGCGTCTTCCGCGATGTCGGGAGTGATAGCGGCGACCGCAGCGATCTCTTGCCCTTCAAAGCGCACCTTTTTCCCCGGTTCAATCAGCGGGATAGCGGCTTTGACGCCAGGCAGTGCTTCCGCTGCGCTGAGATCAATGCCGGTGATGGTCGCATGTGCCACCGGTGACCGCAGGATATAACCGTAAAGCATTCCGGGACGATTGATGTCAAACGTATACTTTGCCTTTCCAGTAACTTTATCAGCGCCTGATAAACGCGCGATCCGTTTGCCAATCAAGCGCGAATCCCTTGCTTTTCCCCATGATGCCATTTTCTAGCCTCCCATCTTCCGCGAAGCCGTTTTGACGGCCTCAAAGATAAAGGGATAAGTCCCGCAGCGGCAGATATTGCCCGCCAACCCTTCCTTAATCTCTTCATGGCTTGGACTCGGATTCTGATCTAAAAATGATTTCGCAGCCACGACAAAACCGGGTGTGCAGAAACCACACATCAAGGCATCGTGCTGGACAAATGCCTCTTGGACCGGATGTAACTGATCGCCGTTGGCAAGCCCCTCGACGGTGGTGATCTGCTTCCCTTGTGCGTCGAGAGCGAGCATCATACAAGCGTAAACTACCTTTCCATCAACCTGCACCGTACACCCACCACACTCGCCACGTTCGCAGATGGGCTTTGCGCCGGTCAGATCCAGGCGATTGCCGCTGGTATCGAAACCGTCTCGCAAGACGCTCAACAGTGTCGTACGTGGTTCTACCTCAACTTCGTAGGCTTTGTTGTTGATATTGAGTTTGATTTTAGCGCGGGTGATTTCTTCACCCATCTGGGCTTCCGCTGCCGTTTCTGCACCGATGAGAACATTTGGTGCAACGCTTGCGGCAACCGCGCCGGTGCCCACACCCTTCAGGAAACTCCGCCGCGATATGGTCGTGTCCTGAGTTTGATCTTTCTCTTTTGACATGTCGCCCTCCTATCTTAGCGGTCAAAAGTCAGAAAAAGTTTGGAGGGCACCCGCAAGAGGTGCCCCTACAAAAATAGACTAATGAAGCACTCCAGAATTTTTCCGTTGTTACCACTCAATGATGTTGCAAATCTTGAACACAATCTATCATATTTCATGGGTTCCGTCAAGCGAAAATTCCATTGCAAACTCGCACCATTGGTTAATACTTTCTCTTGCGGATTTTCTTTTCACTTGACGCCATAACTTGGGTATGATAAACTGCCTTGCAACTTGCACACACATGAGAGCAGGGCACCCACAAGGGGTGTCCCTACTTTCGTTCGATCTTTAGAAGGGAGCCCAGAGATGATAACCAAGATCTTCACCTTAACAGCAATCGCGCTTTTACTGACCGTCACTGGTGGGTTGGCTACACAATCTGAAACCGTGCAGGGCGAGTATTTGGAAGCCCGATCTGTCAGTGTTTATGTCGGGGCGTGTCATTACGGTGCTGAGTACGTCGAAGGGGGTAGGGAGGCAACTCTCGTATGGAATATCCGTCAAGGGACCTGGAAGGGTGTCTCGTTAGACGGGTTGACTGTTGTTGCAGTGGTGACAGCGCAGAACAACCTTGCGATTGATACCAACACACGCCGCAGCGTCCTGTATATCGATGAGCAGGCGACATCGAAACAGCGTACCGCCTTAATCGATCTGATGATCACGAAACGCAGTAAGGTCCTCGGCGAAGTTGTTAGCACAGAGAGCGTACCAATCACTTTCGCTAAGGAAGGTGTGAAATATGATTTGCGGATTGGGAAGGTGCTAACGCTATCCGTTTCGCGTTATCCTTGCCAAAATTGTACACAGCCGCACCAGATCTGGTACAAGCCGCTGGAGCAGCTTGATACCCCTATCGTTGGCAAATCGACCTCCTATTGCTATCAAGACAAAATTCTCTCCGTCACTTGGAATTGTGGCGAAGACACAAACAACGTTTTCGTTGGAGATTTTGCAATGTAGATTATCTGGGTGGAGGGTTGTGTCTTCCCACCTTCCACCCTTCCTTCCCGCCCAACCAATTCCTATCCCCGATATGCACTATTTCTTTATCCTTATATAACCGTTGCTTTAACAACTCAGAGGGAATATCAATGCTAGACAATAACGTATTTTTAGGCGAACTCACACGGAAAGAACTTGGGGAAGCCATCTCTAGCGGTACTATAAAAGGGGCGATTGTCCCAACGGGTGCCACCGAACAGCATCAAGACCATCTGGCGATGATTCACGATACCGTTAGCGTCACAGAAATAGCCAAACGGGCTGCGACAAACTTTTATCCCCATGTGTTGGTCACCCCCACCGTTCCTATGTCGGTGTCGGAGCATCACATGAATCGAGGCGGTGCCTTGACAATACGCCCGGAAATCCATCTTGAATATGTCCACGATGTATGTAATAGCCTGAAACGGTTGGGCGTTCCAAAAGTTATGGTGCTCAACGGGCATGGCGGCAACAAGCGAGAGAATCTTGAGCCCGTCGCTCCCGACGTGATGAAGCGGCTCGATGATATGGATGTCACGTATGTGACCTATTGGGAGACTGCCCCGCAATCCTTTTATGAGGCGAATCTGGAGTTGGAGCGGAGTGCGGGGCACGCCGGCGAGTTTGAGACCTCATTTGCGATGGTCGTTTTTCCGGAGCGCATCCGCACGGGAGAGGTCAACTACGACAACGCAAAATTGGCAACCATCCCCAAGGGTGGCGAGATTCTCAACGCTGTTGTCGCAGGCGTTAGCGATCGGGTTCAGCAGATGCTTGATGGAGCGTAGGATACGATCAAATCGTCGGGAACGCAGATCTGCGTTCCGGGCAAGGAGGTTATAGTGGCTACATATAGTTTAGCTTCGGGACTTTTCTTTCTTGATGCAGAGGACAAAGCAAGACATGACCTCGCGGCAACACTTGAGTCGATTGCTGCTGCGGGTTTCAGTGAGACCGAGCTGATGGCTGAAGGCGACGAGTGGCAGGAACCGGGGGCACACGATGCGGGAACGTGTCGCGAGGCACTGGAGCGATTTAAGATTTTCCCGCACACAATACATACACCCATGTCGGGCGTGAACTTGGCAAGTTCAATTGAGGAGATTCGGTGTGACAGTGTCACGCGTATTGGGGATGCTATGCGGTATCTCGGAGAGCTTGGTGGGCGGACTGCGATTGTCCACCCAACGGGTGCTACTACCCCTGAGGAAACACCTTATGCGCTAGAAAATGTCGGTGCAGCGGCGGAGCGTATCCACCGTTCTGTCAGTGAACTGGTTGCGGTTGCAGAGGAAACTGGGGTTCGTATTGCGCTGGAGAACTTACCGAATACAAGCATACCGTGCCGTCCGCTAAAGTCTATGGAGGAATTACGCGCATTTATCGCTGGCTTTCCGCCTGAACATGTGGGACTCTGTCTAGACACAGGTCACGCTTGCATCAGTGGGCTCGATGCGGCACAACAGGCGCGGGTCGCCTCGGAAAGGCTTTATGCGCTGCATATACAGGATGTGGATGGAAAGGACGACTGCCACTGGGTTCCGGGACACGGTGTCATTGACTGGTCAGCCCTAGGACAAGCACTTTCAGCCATCGGCTTTGATGGCGCGTGGACGATAGAGGCACTGGCAGGGCGCACGGAGGCGACAGCGGAACAGGTCGCTGCCGAGTGCACGGCGTTGTCCAAAGATTGGGAAGCAGGGGGGATGTCGAATCCGGGGTAAAGGTAACTTCTGCTGTAAGGTAGCATTCTTGTTAAATCCATCCACGAATCCACGCAAATCCACGCAAATCTATTAGCGAAGATGAGCATGATTCGCGGATGCGTTTTTGTGCATCCCGCCTGTGGAAAAGATTCATTCCCTTTTGTCAGGAACCCAAGACGATAGTAGGCTATGAGAGCTTATATCTCTATTAAATACCGTGCGGACCATAGTAATGGAGATTGTATTGAGAAAATTGCATCGGCACTTGAGCAAAATGGCTTTGAAACAGTATGTATCACTCGTGATATTGAGAAGTGGGGACAGATTGAATTAAGTCCCCAAGAATTGATGCAAAGAACATTTACCGAAATTGATTCGAGTCACTTAATCGTGGTTGACTTGACAGAAAAAGGGGTAGGATTGGGTATTGAAGCGGGTTACGCATATGCCAAAGGAATTCCCATTGCAGTCATCGCGAAGAAGGGTTCCGATATTTCGGCAACGCTACAGGGAATTTCACAGAAACTGTTTTTGTATGATGAGTTCGAGGATCTTACACACTTTTTCAAAGATATAGCCTTGTTCGGTGATTAAATGAAGGATTCGGAGCCTGCATTGAGGTCGTCGGAGAGATAACAGAGGCGTCCAAAAACGCAATTTTACCCGACACTGTGGAGCATATATGATCACGATCACGGGGACAATGCCGCTTACCGGACCGCCTGCGTGGGCGGTGTTGGAACGGCAGCTGCTTGATCTCATGGGCCAATCGGTATATCCATTCTTAGAGCGGTACACCCAGCCGGATGGCAGCCTGATCTGGGAAGGAAATATCGGCGGCAGCGAGGACGACTTCTACGAAAGTTTCTACAACTGGCCCCTGCTCTACCTCTTGGGCGGTGGGGACGATCTGTTGGAGTTGGGGGCACGGCAGTGGAACGCCGTCACCCGGCAGTTGACCCAAGAGGGACAGGTTCACAAGGAATACGCTCGACGGGATGATCAGT
Source organism: Candidatus Poribacteria bacterium (assembly GCA_021295755.1). NCBI lineage: Bacteria > Candidatus Poribacteria > Candidatus Poribacteria bacterium. The sequence continues at coordinate 21,896 of JAGWBT010000054.1, read as the reverse complement.
TCCATCAAGCCGAGAGTGACATCTATTTCTATCTGCTCTGTTTGGCTGATCCAAATCGCCCGGAACACCTTGAACGGGCGCGGCGATTTGCTGGGCTTTACATGAACGAAGATCCCGAAGCCCTTAACTACGATCCAGAGCATAAAATCATCCGATCTCCCTATAACGGCAGCAACGGTCCTGACATGTCGGTTGATGGAGAGCGTTCCTATAACTATTCCCCCGGAATGGCGCGATACGGCTTGCCCCACTACGACATTCCCGGCATTACCCAAACTGAAGACCTGAAAGATCTAACCCTTGCACGACGCATGGGCGAAGCGATGAATCAACGTATGAGTCGTGGGGATGTAGTTGCCAACCTTGCTGTCACTAGTTTAGTTACCAATACTTATCTCCTGACCGGCGAGGAAAAATATCGCGATTGGGTGCTAGAGTACACAGACGCTTGGATAGAACGCGCCCGCCAGAATGATGGATTGCTTCCGGACAATGTGGGTCTATCCGGTCAGGTCGGCGAATATATTGACGGGAATTGGTATGGCGGACTTTATGGCTGGACCTGGCCCCACGGATTTTACAATGTTCAGATGGCGGCATTGGTTGCAGCGTCTAACGCTTATCTCCTGACGCAAGATGCTAGCTACCTAGACCTACCGCGTATTCAGATGGATCGCATTGTGGAGCGCGGCGAAATTCGTGATGTGCGTGAGGAGCACATGAGCCTCGGTGAACACTGGATCGGTCAGTTCTCAGCGTTGGGGGCACAGCATGAAACCTTCCTCGTTCCATACCGCTACGGCGATGCCGGTTGGTTCGACTATCAGCCGATGTCACCAATTTACCCGGTGTCGCTCTGGAATCTTTCGATGGCATCAGAGGATTGGGAACGGATTGAGGTGATCCGCCAAGCAAGTAGATACGACTGGAACACAGTGTTTTCCTTCCACACCAAAGAAGATGCGGGGCATGAACAACCTTGGATCCGTTTTCTAGCGGGTGATAACCCGACCTATCCTGAGGAGATTCTACGCGCTAGTTACCGTCAGGTCTGCCGACGATTGGATCTCGTCCGCGGAGATGAGGAGGCAACCACCCATCAAGACCCTCACCGCTGGCAGCAGACCAACCCGGTGACAACCGAGGCGTTGATTCAACTGACGTTAGGTGCACCACAGCTGATTTACAACGGGGGGCTCCTGATGTCTCGCCTCCGCTACTTCGACTGCAATCGAAAACGCCCCGGTCTGCCCCAGGATACCGCCGCTCTCGTCGAAACGCTTGAAGCGAACCGAACCGTGGTGCGGTTAGTCAACCTCAGTCCTTTTGAGGCAAGAGATATGGTGGTTCAAGGAGGGGCATTTGGCGAACACCAATTTTCGGAGGTTCGGTATACCCATCGCACAAGTGATTATCCGGGAGCGACTGCGGACTACGCTGCACCGCCTGTAACCGAGGAAACCCGGACCGCGTCCATAGGGGCGAATCACCTTCGGGTTGTGCTGCCCCCCGCGACCGAAATTACGCTTGATTTAGGAACTGTATGTTTTGTTAATCAACCCTCTGCCGCTCCTCCTTGGTAGGGTGAGGGACATCCACCGTATAGCTGAGAACTTTTCACAATTATCACACTGTCTAGTAGAAAAAATATGGAGATGTATCGCTATGCTAACACCATCACAAATCGACGAATTTCATCGCAACGGCTTCCTCAACGGCGGTCGCATCCTCACCGATGAAGAATTGGAGGCACTGAGGACGGATTTAGACGGTATCTTAGAAAGAGGTCCCGACAGCTTTTCCAGTGAAGAACCGCAACCGGTGTCATTTCGTAACATGTCCCAACGGAGCGACGAATCCACTGCACTCGCTGTTTGGCAGATTGTCAATATCTGGGAGGCATCCTCAGCTTTTGAGCGGCTGATCTACCACCCATCCATCGTTAAGGGGATAAGCCAGTTGACAGATGCTCCCAATCTGATGGTCTGGCACGATCAGATCCAGTACAAACCCCCCAACTACGGTGGAGCAACCCGATGGCACCAAGATGCACCGTTATGGCCCATCATCCTTCCGATGACACCCGTATCGGCATGGATCGCCTTGGATGACGCCGACGAGGAGAATGGTTGTATGTGGATGGTGCCCGGAAGCTATAAGTGGGGCGATCAGATGGACTTCCTTCGCACCCAACAACACCTTGAACAGCGCGAAGAATTTATGAACATTCAAGGGTTTTCTCCACCCGATGATTCGGAAGTCAAAGCTGTGGCACCACAGCCCCGACCGGTCAAGAGTGGTGAAGTGTCATTCCACCACTCGCTGACTTGGCACGGCTCGCCTTTCAACCGCTCGAATCGGCCACGGCGAGCTATCGCCATTCACTACATGACCGGGGAATCACGTTTTGTGGCAAGCGGTCAGCATTTAATGAAGCAGTTTATAACGTTGGAAGATGGTGAACCGATGGCTGAAGCCGGTGAGCATTTCCCCAGCGTCTGCCGAGATGGTGAACCGGTCGGTGTTCCCGTGTAGTTGTGAGCGTTGGGAACCAGTTAAGGACATAACTGGAGAATAGCCATGAAAAGTAGACCGCGCATTGCACTCGGATCTATTCTCACCGAGTGCAACGAATTTGGCGGAGTGCCCATTGATATAGGCTGGTTTGAACGTTATGAGCTATGTCGAGGGGCTGAAGTCTTGCAGGTTGACGCCGGTGTGGTGGGTGGGATGCTACAAGTGATGCGCGAATGCGGAGCGGAGGTCGTTCCCCTGATTTACGCGAGCACCTGCCCCGGCGGTCCCCTGACCGCCGAGTGTTATACACAACTCAAGACGGAACTCCTAGATCGCTTACGCGCTTCCACCCCTGTTGATGGGGTGCTGTTGCCGCTACACGGTGCTGCGACAGTCGAAGGCCTCGGCGATCCGGAGGGTGATCTCATCAAATCGGTACGTGCAATCGTCGGGGATGCGATACCGATTGTCGTCACACTTGACCTACACGCGCATGTCACCGCCGACATGGTCCGTTTCGCCGATGGGCTAATTGCGTGGGAAACCTATCCCCACCGCGATACCTTCACCACCGGCGAGCGTGGTGCCCGACTGCTTTGGGATATTCTACAGGGAAGCTGTCGTCCGACCATGGCGATGGCAAAGGTGCCGGTAATTACCGCTGCGATTAACGGTTCGACCGAAGGGGATGACCCTTTTGCCCAAATTATGCGCGCTGCCAAGGTACTCGAAGGACGTGATGATGTCCTGTCTACTAGCGTTTTCTTGGTTCATCCATACTTGGATCAGCCGGACATGGGCAGCGGTGCATTGGTAATCACAGATAACGATATGGAGATGGCGGTATCGCTTGCAAATCAGCTTGCCGAACAGTATTGGACGCGACGGTTTGACCTTGAACCCGACAACCACACCCCAATCGAAGCTATTGCTAAGGGCTTAGAGGTAGATGGCGGTCCGGTGCTCTTGGTTGAAGCGGCGGATTGTTGTGGTGGCGGTGCAGCGGGCGATAGCGTTGCCACATTGATGGCGCTACTTGACGCAAAGATAACTGCACCTTCACTCGTACCTGTGGCGGATCCGGAAGCTGCTGCCGTCTGTCATCGTGCCGGTGTCGGTCAGGAGGTCACCGTTGCGTTGGGGCATCAACTCGATCCGCGCTGGGGTAAACCGGTGACCGTAACGGGCACGGTCACTCGGTTGAGCGATGGTCGTTTCCGCTATATCGGCGGAATTTGGGGCGATGTTGAGGGTAACATGGGTCCATCAGCGGTATTGACAATCGGCGAAATTCAGGTGCTCGTTGCTACGCACGGCACCTATGACTGGGCGGATGAGCAGTTTCGTTCTATGGGGATGCAGCCACCTGATGCCAAGTTCATCGTTGTCAAAAATCCGATGAACTACCGCCTCGCTTACGGTGAGATTGCCAAGGCAGCCTTCATCCTTGACACGCCCGGCGCGACACCGGCGACATGCCGACATCTTCCCTTCAAACATCTCAAACGGCCCTATTTTCCGATCGACACGGAGATTCCTGGGCTGACACCGACTATCCTTCAATAGGTGTATGGGGAAATCTGATAAAGAAACTCTAACGCAAAGTCGCCAAGGCACAAAGACGCAAGGTTTTTTAGTTTTCGGACAATCCCGAACATAGATTAGACAGGAGAACGATATGAACGACAGACGTTATCGGGCAGCCCTCATCGGTTTAGGACGTATCGCCGACACCATCGACGACGAAGTGATCGGCGATGGATGGCTCGTGCCGTTCAGCCACATGGGCAGTTACATGGACGTGCCAGAGGTGCAGGTGGTCGGTGCCGCCGATCTATACGCCGAACAACGAGAGGCGTTTGGTGAACGCTGGACCATTCCAGACGCGCATCTTTATGAGAACTACGAGGAAATGCTTGAGAGCGAGAAGCCCGACATCGTGAGCATTTGCACCTCCGCCGCGCCACGCGCAAAAATTACGTTGGACATCGTGCGTATGGTCCGTGAGGGGCGGACGGGTGTGAAGTGCATCTGGGTGGAGAAGCCGATGGCGACTTCTCTGGAGGAAGCCGATGCGATGGTTGAGGGCTGCCGCGAGGCTGGTATCATCCTCATGATGAACGCAATGCGCGCCTCTGATGTATACTACCGCAGGGCACGGGCACTTATCGACGAGGGTGTGCTGGGCAAGATGCTGCAAATAACGGCGCACGGTTCGGGCAATCTGTCGCACATGGGCGTCCATTGGCTTGGTGCGATGTGTGTTTTGGCAGGCGCGAATGAACGCGTTTCCTGGGTTGTGGGAGAGGTAGAGAGCGACGAAAAAGCCGCAGCCGATGCAGACCTTGCGGGTAACGCCTATATGGCATTTGAAAACGGTGCCCGCGGATTCTGCCGTATGCTGCCGAGCGCTGCATCAACATGGACGCTCGACGCAATCGGTGAGCACGGTACGATTCATCTCCGCAACGGCAACGATGGCTATGAGTTCGAGTTGTGGAAGATGGGAAAGGTCACTGACGACGCGCCAGCTACGCCGGTACGGCACATCTTTCCGCGTCCCCAACGGATCTGGAGCGCGGGTGTGGGACAGGTCAAGGATGCTATCAACTGTATTGAAACGGGCAAAACGCCCAACTGCTCTGGCGATATGGGACGACATCTGTTGGAGCTTGCCATTGCCATCCGTGAATCGCACCGCCGGGGCAATGTGCGTGTAGACCTCCCGCTCCCCGATCGTAGCCTATATATCCGTTCAGCAGAAACGCTGCGCGGGGACACGCCGCGAGCAATCGCCAATCCCAACCGTCGTCGACCAACACATCTCATCTCCGATATAGCGAGACGTGAGGGAATAGGGAAACGTCGACCTGTTTCGTAGTAGTGGCAGGTCCCCGATGGAATCGGGATTCAAAGCAACTTGTGCCTGCCCAAAAACGGGCAGCCACAAGGGCTGCCCCTATAGGAGAAATTAAATGTCGGAACCCCAAACGGCAAAGAAGCCGAATCTACTTTTCATCATGCCCGATCAGCTGCGGGCAGATTTCCTGAGCTGCTACGGTGCAACTTTCATTGATACACCCCACATCGACAGCATCGCGGAGGGTGGTGTGCGTTATGAGCGTGCCTATTCTGCCTCGCCGATATGTGTGCCGGCTAGAGCGTCGCTCCTAACAGGGCTCAACGCAATCAAAAACGGTGTAACCGATAACGGTCAGTGGTTAAGCCCTGATCTCGCTGCGTCCGGCATAGAGACTTGGCCCCAAACTCTTTCCAAGCAGGGTTATTACACCGCTGCCATCGGTAAGATGCACTTCTATCCGTGGGACATCAATCTGGGATTCCAATACCGAGTTGCCGCCGAAGACAAGCGGTGGTTGGAGATTCGTGATGACTACTATCACTTCTTGAAGGAGGGTGGCTACCGAAAACTCCACGGAAACGAGCACCCCGGCTACCACGAAAACAAGGGGGCGATCATCAACAAGATTCCTTGGGGCTATTCGGTCGATCGTTTCGTGGGACAGGAGGCGTGCCGCTTTATCCGCAACTACGGCGATGAGACTCCCTTTGCGATGATGGTCGGTTTTCCGGGACCCCACTGCCCTTACGATCCCAACGCCGAATTTTTAGAGGACTTTGATTCAGCCGCCATGCCCGATTCGATTCCGGCAGTAGAGGGGGATACCCCAAGGCTCCGTCAGGGAAATATTGAGGGCAACCGCCAACCGTGGAACGGTGTTGATTATACCGAATTTACGGAAGCACACAAGAAGAAGATTCGGGCACACTATGCGGGGTTGGTCAAACAGATTGACTACGAGATGGGACAGATCCTTGATGCCTTACGCGAAAAAGAACTGTTGGACAACACGATTATCATCTTCTCCAGCGATCACGGCGATTACCTCGGCGATCACAATTTTATCGGCAAGGGCACGTTCTTTGAATCTAGTATCCATGTCCCGCTCTTGGTGCGTCTGCCGTGGACTGACCAATCGAAAACATGCACCGATATAGTCGAATTGGGCGATGTGACCGCAACGATGCTACATTTCGGTGGGTGCGAGATCCCCGACTACATGGACTCCATACCGTTGCCCGAACTTGACATCCCACGCGAAAACCAGCGAGAACGTGTCATCGGGATGGTCAGGGGTGGTTGGATGATTTATGATGGTCAGTGGAAGTTATGTAAATACGCGGGCGGTGAGGTATTACTGTTTAATCTGTCGGAAGATCCGAATGAGCAGCAGAATCTGATGAAAGAGGAAGGCTATCAGGAAGAGTATACCAGATTGGACACCGAACTGACGCGAGAGATTATGAATTCAATGAGCCTCTCCCATGAGAGCAGTCGGGTATATTCTAAGGATCTTGCTGGTAATCCAGCGTTCGGTAAGGAAGATTGGCAGCGCCCCTATCCGAAAAATATCAATGATGTCGACTAAACAATAAAATATCAATGATGTCGACTAAACAATAAGGAGACTTTACTATGAAATACAATGTTTTGCTTTATGCACTGATTTTGATGGTCGGGACAATGTTATGGCTAGGTTGCAGTGGCAAGACTGCCACAGAGGAGGGAATGGCAGAAGCCGAAAAGGCAGCTCCTGAAGAAATTATGGGGCAAATCACAGCGATTGATAACCATGCCAATGTCGTAACCGATATTAAACCCGCGGCATTCAGTGCGCTCGGATGGAAGCTGAAAGATGCTATCACAGTCGAATTTGAAGACGGGCAGAAAATCGACTGTCAATACGTTGAAAACTATGGCGATGTACCGGTCGGAGATTATTTGGTACGTTTCGACATAGAGGAGAGTGTGCTCAAGATTGCTATTAATGAAGGCTATCTGGCGGAGACGTTGAAAATCAAGAGTTCCGGTAAGGTCGTTCTCCACAAAATGCAAACTCAAGGTGGCGACCAATAACTGAAAGCGACAGATCTATGGATACGAATCGACCATTCGCTGCCGCACCCGCTGCAGAACCGGCGGGGGAATTTCAGAGGTCTCAAAACATCCCTTCTGAAGGGATACAGCGCATTCCTGCTAATACCTACGAGCCGGATCCGTGGATCGAGCTAGCTTGGAACCTAGATCAGGGATGGGCGTGGTTGACGCTTTATGCGACGCCGGGCGATCTGCCGATTCAACAGTGGTATCAAAAATTCTTGATCCCCGATATGTCCTATGCAGAGGGTGTTGCTGTGATTCGCCACTTAAATCATCTGGCGAATCTACTCCATTCCATGTATACTACTAATCCCGATACGGCTGCATTCACCCCGCAGATAGCAGAGGCATTGCAGAGTTTCCGTGAATTCCTGACTCGGTGAAGTCGGTCTCTTGGAAGCTGTCATTATTTGTATCCTCACGCCGAAAGGACATGGGTGAATCAATACGGGTACGGACAATGAAAATGAAAATACGCACACTTGGTAAGACAGGACTCAGCGTCAGTGAACTCGGACTCGGTTCTGCGTTTATGGCCGGTCAAGGGCAGGATGGTGTAGATCTATGTATGGATTATGCCGTTGACCACGGCGTGAACTATTTCGATACAGCCGCAAACTACGGGGACGGTAGGGATGAGACGATGCTAGGTGCCGCCTTGAAAGAAAAACGGGACAGAGTCATCCTTGCGACCAAGGTGGGATTTATAAACCCCCAGCGCTACCGCTTGGAAGCGCACCGCAGCGCCGATCAGCTCATGGAACAATTCGAGGGTTCTCTCAAGCGGCTTCAGACCGATTACGTGGACATCATTCAGATTCACGAGGCGGATTACCTGAAGTGGTGGACTGACGATATACCCGATGATGGAAATTCGGTGGATTGGGGTGCACTCATTGAGGATGACATAGACTATGACTTCGTTAATGCACCAGCGATCGAATTTCTCGCCAACGCAAAACGCAGCGGCAAAGCACGTTTTATCGGATTGACGGCGAAGAATGCGCGTCTGTTGGAGCGGATACTGAAAGTGGTTGAGGTTGATTCTGTTATGACAGCGCATCAGTTCAACCCGGTCTTTAGGAATGCCGTTGAATTCCTGTTCCCGACCGCTCAAGACCTGCGGGTAGGTGTTGTAATTGGCGCACCGCTGATGAAAGGCTGGCTTGCCGTTCCCCAAGACACATGGCGAGAAAACCCTCCTGATTGGATGGATGAGACTTTCAAGGCCTCCTATTTCAAGTTTCTTGATATCCATGCAAACGCTGGTATCCCCATGGCAGAACTCTGCATCCGGTGGATGCTTTCAGAGCAAAGGCAACAGTCCATCGTTGTTGGTTTCAGTAACCTTCAGGAAGTCGAATTCAATTTATCTGCTGCACGCCGTGGAGCACTTCCAGACGACCTCAAAGCTGCCATAGAGGAGATTGGAATTGTTCATCCTCTCATCTATCAAGGGCGGACACAGATCTGAAGCCACGAAAAGAACAAGGAGAATCGCACGATGTCAGTGGATATTCAGGAAAAGGTGGAGCAAATTCTGGTGGACGGTTTCTGCATTTTGCGAGACCAATTTCCTCTCCCTGCCATTGAGGCTTGCAACGAAGCCTTTGCACCAATCCTGCGCGATTATGTCGCTGAGCACGCAGAGAACCCAAACCGTGGACCGGCGAGGCATTACATCACATTGCCTTTCGAGTCGCCGTTGTATAATCCGTGCTTCTTCGACGACGATACGGTTATCGCCATTGCAAGCCAAGTGATAGGGGAGGATTTCGCGATCGATCAGTACGCTAGTGACACACCACTCAAAGGGTCGGTGTATCAGGAGATTCATGGCGATGTTGGTTCTCTATTCCCTGAAAACCCCGATTTTCAACATCCCCCTGCGATTCTGGCGGTGAATTTTCCTTTTATTGATGTCACACCGGCGCACGGACCGTTTGAGGTCGCCCGCGGAACGCATCTGCTTCCAAAAGCGGAGGCGTTGCGTCGGATTGAAAATAGCGAAATCCCGCTTGAACCGCTGCTGATGAACGTTGGTGATGTCCTGATCCGAGACCCCCGTTGTCTGCATCGGGGGACGCCCAACCATACGAACACTCCACGCCCTGTTGCGGTGTTTGCATGTCTCCGTGGCTGGATGCAGCGAGAACACCGGGAACGGAACCCGGTTCCTGAAAGTGTTTGGGCGGGGTTTTCGGAACGTGAAAAACAATTGATGCGAAAACTGCCGAGGACACCGTAGACCTTACGATAGGTTGGGCAGCAATGAACTAATGAACCAATGAACTATAGTAGATTTTAGAATTATTTAGACACTTCCAATGCACCTGACAAGGGGAGAAGATAAGAGGGGATCTTCTCCCTTGTCTTTCCCCTCTTATCAGAGGGGTTCAGGGGGACTTTTGAAACTTCGCGTAGGTTAGAATTATCGGTAAATGTCTACTTATTTCTCTGATTCACTATAATCAAGTTTTACGCATCACGTTTCACGCGCTTAACGTTTTGCATCTTCTTTTTACATGAGCCAATAAGGATTTACATATACTTATCCCAAACGGAAAGGGAACACTATATGTCAAATAAATATACCGCGGCAATTATCGGTTGCGGATCTATCGGCAATGCCCACATGGATGGCTATAATTTGAATGACAATGTGGAGGTAGTCGCAGTTGCCGATCCACTATTGGTCGCCCGCGAGGAATACATGGAGAAGTACAACATTCCGCAGGGCTACCCCACTGTCGAAGAGATGCTGGAGAAAGCGAAGCCGGATATCGTCAGCGTATGCACATGGCATCCGCTCCATCCAGCACCGACTATCGCGGCGGCACAAGCGGGTGTCAAAGCTGTAATCTGCGAAAAACCGATGGCGACCAGTTTAGGTGCAGCAAACAGCATGGTCGATGCCTGTGAGGCGAATGGCACGAAGTTAATAATCAGCCATCAGCGACGTTTTACACCCGGCTGGGAGAAGGCGCATGAGTTGATTCGACAGAAGGCTATTGGCGATCCGGTCTTGGTAAACTGCAAAATCGTGCAGGGATTGCTCAATTGTGGTACACACGCGATCGACGGTTCGCGCTTCGTTTTGGGGGATCCGCAAGCACTCTGGGTGATGGGAGCGGTAGAGCGGGATACAGATCGTTATGAACGGGATACGCCAATCGAAGACAGCTGCATGGCGCTGGTGCAGATGGAAGGTGGACTGCAGCTCTTTATACAGTCAGACCTGTGCATGGAGGGTGCAGCGGCGGGCGGATTTCACATCCGAGGCACCGAGGGCATGCTGGATGTCAGTGAAGCGGGAGTCAAGCTATTTAACGCTGATTCTGATGGTTGGGAACAGGTGCCTCTACGCGTAGAGGCGGAGGAAATTCGACCAATCGGCGGCCAGACCAACGCCGCACAGGTGCGTGAACTTATCGCTTGGATCGAAGGCGGTCCCGAACACCGTGGCACCGGCAAAAAAGCGCGTGCGACTGTAGAGATCATGATGGCGCTCTACGAATCCGCTCGACAACATCGCGTTATCCAGCTGCCCCTGCAGGAGGAAGGTCATCCATTGGAGTTGATGGTGGATGAGGGGAAGCTACCGGTAGAAAAACCGGGCAGATACGATATCCGCGGTTTTCTCAAACGCGATGCCATTGACGAGAAAGCCTATGCCGAACTGAAAAATCAGGGGATGGGGCATCATCAAGTTATGAAAATACTAAGCGAGAAAGAGCAAAAGGAATAGGAGGGCATACAATGAACCGTCCACCCCAAGAATCCAAACGTATTTCGGAAACGCGGTTGCGTGACTTTGCTGGAGCGTGTTTCAAAGCTGCGGGCTTGCGCGGAGATCACGCAGAGCAACTCGCCCAACTGTTGACCAACGGCGACCTGCGAGGGGTGCATTCCCACGGTCTCCGACAGGTTCCCGGTTATTGCGAGAGTTTGCGAGACGGGTTGATTAACCCCAACCCCAACTGCCAGGTCCTCAAAGAAACCCCCACCGCTGTCCTGATTGACGGCGATGGTGGCTTAGGATACGCACCGATGATGATGGCAACCGAAAGTGCTATCGACAAAGCAAAGGCAAATGGCGTGAGTGTTGGTGCAACCTGTCATATTGGACACTACGGCTCGGCGGGGCATTATGTCCGTCGGGCAATGGAAGAGGGGTGTACTGCCTTTTCCGTACAGGGCGGTTCAAGTGAATTTGGTCCGGCAGACCCCAACAACCGACCCCCTGCCGCCTATTGGGGCAATCCTCCACTCTGCTTTGGCTTACCCGGTGGGGACGAACCCCCGCTTATTCCGGATATGGCAACCTGCATCCTCGCCGACTACCAACGCGGTGAGGAATTCGATGCCTTGCAGGAAATGATTCCAGCCGCGTTCTTCAAGTCTATGGGCTATACCGGTGTCGCTAGGGGACTTGGCGGCCCCTTTGTTGGCACGGACAGCGCACGGGCAAAAGCGGTAAAAGAGAAATGGCCCCGTGGACAAGCTGGGGGTATGATTGTGATTATGGATATAGGACTGTTCACTGATCCACAAGAATTCCGTGCTGGGGTCGATAACTTGGTGCGTGGAGTCCGAGAAACGATGGCACCGTTACGTGGCTATGATGAGGCAACGCTGCCCGGAACACCTGAGGCTCGCAGGGAAGAGGAATACAGGCGCGATGGTGCACCTATCAGTTTCACAGACATTGAGCGACTCAATCAAACCGCCGAAGAATGTGGCTTACCACCGACAATGCGACTGTAACAAGAATAGTAGGGAACAACGATCGTTGTTCCCTACCCACAATTTGCCTCATTAGCGGTTAACCCAACTGAGTATTTTTTCAGAGCGGACAATCGTTGGACAAGAATCAATTTTTAACCATCAGCAGTCAATGATGTGAGGAGGGATTAGAACCATGTGGAAAAGCTTCAAAGTCAAAATTGAACCACTGACCCCCGAAGCCTTCGCACCGTTCGGGGAGGTCATTGAAACATTCGAGGAAGCCAAACCAGAGATAGCAAAAGGGGGGCTCCGTTCAGCTGCGTATCCCGTGACCGCAGCGCTTTCCGAGGCAACTGTGGATTCCGACCCCCAAAAAACGCCACTCTCTGAAGGATTGCAGCGGGCACACTTCGCCTTTCACACCGACGCGGGTCAAGCGTTCTATCCAAGCCTGCACCGTCCAACAGTGTTTCTGGTCGGTCCTGTGAAGGACACCCTAGAGGCTGAAGATGTCCGCGCCTTCTATTCGGACGGGAGTACAGGGGTCTGTTTGGGGCTCAAGGTGTGGCATACCATGCCTATCTGTGTGGAGGGGGACGATGTCTATCAAACGGTTCGTGGTGATCAGGATTATCACGCACATTCGGTCGAAGTCGATTTCGATCTGGAACAAGGACTGGCTATCGAACCGGATCTGGCAAATTATACCCCGTAGATGGCGGAGGCAATATGGACAAAATCAGACTTGGGCTAGTAGGCTGCGGCGGGATGGGGACGCGACATCTGTACGGTTTGCGGGAGTTGGTGCAAAGTCCTGTCTCCAACGTTGAACTCTGTGCTGTGTGTGACATTCGCCGAGAGAATGCCGGGCTTGCCGTTCTGGAAGCGGAGAAATTGATGGGCGTCCGTCCAGAGATTTTCACCGACTTGGAGGAGATGGCTCGCACTGTGCCCGACTTGGCCGCCGTAGACGTGGTGACAGATCCGTCGGTGCACCACGATGTCGTGTGCCAAGCACTTGATCTCGGACTCCATGTGATGGTGGAAAAGCCAATGGCTATCACGGTAAAGGCGTGTCGGCAGATGATCGAAGCCGCAGCGCGAAATAACCGTCATCTGTTGGTGGCGGAGAACTTCCGACGAGATCCCTCCGCCCGACTCGTCCGCTATCTGTTGGAGACAGGCGCGATAGGGACACCTTATATGGCGTTGTTCCATGCACTCAGTCCGGGTGACGGTATCTTCATTACTCCTTGGCGGCATCTTAAGGAACGCGGCGGAGCAATCCTCGACATGGCGGTTCACTTCACCCACATGATCCGGTATCAACTCGGCGACATAGCAGAAGTCTACGGGGATGTGCGGTTGATTGAACCGGTAAGAAGAAAGCCCGACAGCATCGGTGATACCTACACCTTCTACCAAAATCGGCATCGGGTAATGGAGGCAGAAGTTCCGGCGACGGCAGAGGACACTTCGCTGGCGACGTTCAAAATGGAGAACGGGACGACTGTGAACTGGCTGGTCGGTCTTAGTGGGCACGGCAGTTGCGGCGGTGAAATCATCTTCGGTGATGGGGGAAGCATCAACGGCTTTGGAACACGCGGCGGCAGGATCAGCATGCAGCAGAGGGATCAGGAAGCGATGAACCAAGAGAAGATCCTGACAGCGATAGATGGGTTCTCCCTAGAGCCGTTAGCGGAACATTTCTTTCCATCGGGTGTTACCGCTGGAGACCCCACGGTGGATTGGAAACTCATCGCGCTCGAATATTACGAACTGGCAGAGTCAATTCTCAATGGACGGGAGATCGAAGTCGATGGGGTCTGCGGATTGAAGGATGTGGCAGCCCTCTACGCAATATTTGAATCATCCAGAGCTGGACGGGCATTACGAATGAGCGAAGTGGAGAACTGCGAAGTTTACGAGTATCAGGCGGAAATTGATGAGGCACTCTCCCTGAAATAGTGATTGTGTCTGATCTTAATGGACATTTGATGTGACATGATTGAATATATTCTTGAAGCAACAGTTCGCTACGCAACGCCACTTTTGCTTGTCGCCCTCGGAGAAATTATTGCTGAACGCGCCGGAGTCATCAATATTGGGTTGGAAGGCATGATGATTTTGGGGGCTTTTACCGGCTGGCTCGGTTCTTTCTATATCCAAGGTATGAATCCTGGGCTTGCGCCGTGGCTCGGTATCCTGTTCGGTGGGTTGAGCGGCGTGGTCTTAGCCAGCATCTTTGGGAGCTTAGTCCTGTGGCTAAAAACCGATCAGGTGGTGACGGGCACCGGCATCAACCTCTTGGCGTTCGGACTCGTCGAGGTGTTGTACCGCCGCATATTTGGCGCAACCGGGGACGCACTGAAGGTAGTAATCTTTCAACCGCTTCATATTCCGCTGTTATCTAGCATTCCCTTTATCGGTCCCATCCTATTTCAGCAAAATCTCCTCGTCTACATAACATTTCTCGCTGTTCCCGCTGTCTACTTTTATCTATTTCACACCCATCACGGTCTCGCTATCCAAGCGTGCGGTGAACACCCAAAAGCGGCGGATACGGTCGGTGTCAGTGTGCTCCGGTTACAGGCGAAATGTGTTCTTTTTGGCGGGTTCATGGCGGGACTTGCTGGTGGGTATCTATCGTTGGTAGACGTGCCGTTCTTCAGCACGGAGATGACTGCGGGTCGTGGCTTTATCGCGCTCTCGATTGTCATCTTTGGGAAGTGGCATCCGGTCAAGGCGTGTGGCGCGGCACTACTGTTTGGGCTTGCCAATGCTTTACCCGATCGTTTGCAGGCTATTGCGGATCTCGGATTTATTCCCTATCAATTCTTTTTGATGCTGCCGTATGTTTTAACGCTTCTTGTGTTGGCTGGCTTTGTCGGACAAGCCAGACCACCCGCTGCGCTTGCCCTGCCTTATCGCAGAGAGTGATGTGAATTGATTCCGGGCGCGCAAATCTACGATGTACGACGCTGTAATTCAGCTTCAAGTTGACGAATCCGTTCCTCTGCCGCGGCAAGGGATTGAGCTTCCGCGGCGGCACGCGCTTCCGCTTCCGCACGGGCCTCTGTCATTCCTACATAATTCAGAAGGGCTTCACCGCTTTCATCATAGCAGACTAAATCTTCCCCATCCAAGCCGAGCCAAAGATTGACAGGCTCAAGCCATAGCCAACCATCCGCATTGGGACTCAATTGATCGTAGCCCGTTGGTGTCAGGTGGTATCCCACCAACTCTCGTACCATGACTCCTTGTCGCTCAAATCGATCGACGATGATATAATTCGGTACGCCGACCCTCGCATAGTGGTCAACCTTCGTGACAACATCAGTTGAGCGGGTCGAAGGCGAGACGATTTCAATAATCAGGCTTGGCTTGGTCCCCTCTTCTTCCTCCGAAAAGGTACTCCAATTGATGCGCCGACGGAGCTTGAAAATCACCGCAATGTCGGGCCCATGTGCCCTGAAATCAGGGTGTGCCCACGCCACGCGGAGGTCGTGTAACACGATAGCGTCCGGCTGATCTGCAAGTCGGGCGGATAGCACATTGTAGAGATAGTTACAAAATCGCTCATGCTCATCGGAGTGCATTCGGTAATCTCCGACCTGCGGGTGAAGGATGTCCTCAAGTGTCAGGGGGGTCCGTTCCAGGATCTCTGTTCCGTCTGGCAAAGTCCGCATTGCTTCACGCCACCCGTAGGGATAGGGGTCTTTCTTATCAAGAATTTCTCCATTGGTTGGGGTGGTTGCAATTTTCATGATAAAGTCCTTTGCTTGAAGGTTGAGCCCATATCTCAATCCTTTGGAGTCTGCGCTGAATTTAGTATATATCCGTTTTGACCGCACACGGTATGATAATCGAATCGACCATCCCATGCAGCACTTTTTTATCTTCCGGGCAGACGGTCGCTTGAATCCCAGCGAGACGCACTTTTTCGCCGGTTGTAAAATAGTAAGGACGAAGCAGTGCCCGCCCCGGCATCCTTTGAACTTCACCCTGCTCAAAATCGTAATAGGTTATGGTAAGACGTTCTGCTCTGTGGAATTTTTGCAGTACATAGGGGGTTTGGTGAAAGCCATTCAAGGCGTTCTCCACTGCGCCTTCCCAATCTTCGGTGGGAAGGTCATGTCCGATCGCAACTCCACGACTGCCCCACGCCAATTCAGAGAATCCCGACGGCTTGAGCACAAGTTCCCGTTGACGTTGCGAGACAGGGATAATTTGTCGCCAGTTCGTGACAGGTAGTCCATCAATCTCAAGGTCTGGGATAACAGCGTGTGGTGGCAGTTCCCGCGAATCGAGTAACCATGTCTGTGGGATGATGTTCGGTAGGAATTGGTAGGTTTTCTTCCCAAGTTCTCTCTGCCAGAAGGGTTGGAGGGATGGGTGATGGAACAGAGCGAACATCAGCTTTTCCTCAAGGTATGTTTTGGGTGGCGGGGTCATCACTACTGTTCGTCTTTTGGCACCGTAGAGCATCAACTCTACTTTGGGGATGTTTTTCAGATCAAACAGTTCAAAGAAGCGGTAGAGGATGTCAATTTGGACCTTTCCCTCATCCGATTCAAGGAACAGCGCATCTTCCGTAAAAATTACGTCGCGGGGTTTGATAGTATAGGCAGCCAAACCGACCTCTCGCAGTGCCGATTCTAACCACTTCATCTCGTCCCAATAATCCGCGGATTCATCGGACACGACGATTGCTAGCGTTGGGTGTTCAACCTTTGCTAGCGACCTAACCATCTCTGCAAAAGCGAGTTGCATCCCATTGCTACCGCCGATGATGTCGTAGTCTAGTTTGGCATATTGTGCCGATAGGCTGCCCGTGAATCCCATACCGCCGGGGACAGAATCCAACTCGGTGATGACAAAGCCGTCGGGGGTCGGCAGGATATCAGGACGAATCACTTGCGGCAGTTGACTCTTGAATCGATTCATCCGTCCGAGCTCTATCACGGATTCAGGCTTTCCCTGATCAAGGTACGCTGCAACCCAATCCGGCTGAATGCCGCGTACACTCTGTGAGTAGAGCAGGTTACAGGCTTTGTAGAACCGCAAGAGATGCGGTCCGAGTTCCTCAAGCCAATCCAAGTGTTCTTGAAGAATCCAAAATGGTTCTGGTGAAATCCGCCACGTTACATTACTATCGGGGTGAACGGTCTTCTGCTCACCGGTGAAGAGTCCCCCTTTGGGAATCTGACTGTTAATAAATAGACACTTTTCTTCAGCGTTCAAACGACTGCTCCTTTGTCAGGATTGTTGGATTCTCCTGATTCTTTAATCTTTGAATCCCGGTTAAATCTGTTTCAGCAACGCTCCAAAACATAACTATAACACTCAGAAAAAGGGTTGTCAACGAAAATTACCTTGACATCTTGTCAACGGGTTTGTTAGAATATGACATCATTTTCACAGTTGCTAGCACCGGGAAGCGGGTTAAAGACGCTGGCATAGGGGCAGGGCGTTGTCCCTTGCAGGAGGTATAGTAAGACAGGTGGTGTAGAAACTCCTGCAATACTGTTGACTGCACAATTAGAAAGTGTCCTGATGAATCGGGACAAATGCTTCAGCTTTTGGAGTACGTCAATAAGAGGTGCTCCTGCCCCGCGCGGCATCGCACTAGTAAATCAGGCGGCTGACTAATACGACAGATATATTACACAAAATTATACTCCAATAAAGTCAAGTGATTGCATACTTGGCTATTGGTACACTTAAAAGAAATAGCTGTGAAAAATTTCTGCCCACATACCCACATTGCACATCAAACAACATTGTACTTCCTTTATCTCTTTTTGTTGTATGCATCGAAGATGTAGAGATTATCCCACATTCGGTTGTTCATTGATGCCCATCATCGAAAACAGGTTCGATGGTGGGCGTTTTTTTTGTCCATAGGAGGCAGTAAAATAATGCAGACCAACGGTACAATTGACAGAAATGTCAAAGACTATCAAACCTTGATGAGCCCAAGGCAGTTGTTAACGGATCTCCCAAGAACGGATGCGATGACGCAGACAGTCCAACATGGCAGAACAAGCATCAGAAACATCTTGGACGGCACCGATTCACGAAAATTTGTTATTGTTGGACCTTGTTCCATCCATGATGCAGAGGTTGCCCATGACTATGCGGCAAGCTTGAAAGAGGTTTCGGACGCTGTTTCAGATCGCATAGTTGTTATAGTTAGGTCCTATTTTGAAAAACCCCGCACCAATTTAGGTTGGAAAGGCTTAATCTATGATCCACATCTAAACGGAGCCGGGGATATCAAGGACGGTTTATATATCTCAAGAAGGATATTGATGGATAATCTTGAGATAGGGTTGCCGTGCGCCACTGAATATCTTGAAACCTTCACGCCTCAATATAATTCTGATCTGGTTTCGTGGGCAGCGATCGGGGCGCGAACAACTGAGTCTCCACAACACAGACAGCTCGCTTCGGGTCTCTCAATGCCGGTTGGCTTTAAAAACAGCACTCAGGGCGATATTTCCGTTGCGGTCAACGCGATCTTATCGGCAAATGGCGAACACTCTTTTCTAGGAATTGATGGATATGGTGCTCCCTCTGTTGTACGGACAACGGGTAATCCATACACTCATATTGTGATACGAGGGAGCAATACGGGTGTAAATTATGACTCACAAAGCGTTCAGGATATTCAGGCGATGCTGACGGAAGAGGAGCTATCTCCAAACGTTGTGATAGATTGTAGTCACGGAAATTCAGAGAAAGATTACAGCAAGCAGCCCGCTGTTTTTGAGGAGATATTAAAACAGATTCGTGATGGAAATGATGGGATTGTGGGAATTATGTTGGAATCAAATATTAATGCTGGAAGTCAGAAAATCCCCTCTGACTTAACGGGTTTTGATCGATCCACGCTTGAATACGGCGTTTCCGTCACCGACAGTTGTATTGATTGGGAGACGACCGCTTCACTGCTTAAGGCTGCACATAAAAGCCTCGCTTAAGTGATCTGAAAGCCCATTTGGAAGGGGTAAGGAGAATCTCCCTATGGTATGGTACAAAACCTTCTACGATGAGCACTACCTTAAGGAGTATGCGAGTGGGTTTACCAATGAGCGAACCCAGAGAGAGGCGGACTTCATTAATAGTACGCTGAATCTCCCACAAGCTGCTTCTGATGCATCCGGGGGTGCGCGAATCTTGGATCTCTGCTGCGGGCACGGCAGACATACGGTTGAACTCGCAGCAGCAGGCTATTCAATGGTCGGGCAGGATCTTTCAGCTACTTTCCTCGATCTTGCGAAAGATGCCGCCGCAGCACGCAATCTTCAGATTCAGTTCGTCCATGCCGATATGAGGGAGATTCCATTTGAAGGTGAGTTTGATGCGGCCATCAATATGTTCACGGCTTTCGGCTACTTTGACGATACGGAGAATCAGAAAGTCCTTGACGCTGTCGCGAGAGCGCTAAAGCCGGGGGGTAAATTCCTCATTGATCTCCTCAATACCCTGCGGATTATCCGCGATTTTCGCCCTCAAAGCTGGGACGAACTTTCAGATGGCACGGTCGCCCTGACTAAACGAGATTACAATCTCCTGACGGGGAACATCGAAGAACTTCGCACCTACATTGCTCCTGACGGGAGCAAGCGTGAAGTTCGTCTAGCTTGGCGGTCGTATTTCTATACTGAGCTTACAAAAATGCTTAACCGTGCGGGGCTTGTGCCGATTCAAGTATTTGGTGGTTTTGACGGCAGTGAGTTCACATGGGATTCAAATCGAATGATTGTTTTGGCTGAAAAACGGTGTGAAGCATGATTATGCCTAAAAGGAGCAGGTCAAAGAGTCAAAAGTAAATCCTCTATCACGTTTTACGTTTCACGCATTACGACACGCGTCACGAAAGGAGGTGATGAAGGTGGGGTTGACGGCTACCGACGAACCGGATTTACGTGATACCGAAGACAATTTGAAATCGTTAGAACAAAGGACGGAACATAGCACAATTACAAAAAAGGAGAATCACACAGTGTCTGAGAAAGTTTATATTTTTGATACCACCCTGCGAGATGCCGAGCAAACGCCCGGTGCCGCACTGAATCTTGAGGAAAAGCTGGAAATAGCGAAACATCTCGCAAAACTGCAAGTCGATATTATCGAAGCCGGTTTCCCTGTCTCATCACCCGGCGATTTCGATGCAGTGACGCGCATCTCTAATGAGGTTGAAGGACCAGAAATTTGCGCGCTTTCACGCGTAATTGAGAAGGACATCACCGCGGCGTGGGGCGCGATTAAAAACGCGCAAAGGCCTCGTATTCACACGTTTGTCGGCACATCACCGATTCACCGAGAACGTATCACACGCACCTCTCCCGAAGAGACGCTGCAGATGGCAATCGACGCCGTCACCTATGCGAAAAGTCTATCTGCTGGACACCCCGGTGCAGTTATCGAATTTTCGCCGATGGACGCCGGACGCACGGAACCAAGCTATCTTTATGAAGTGGTCGAAGCGACGATTGCAGCAGGGGCAACGGTTGTGAACATCCCCGAAACAGTGGGTTGGACTGTACCGGCTGAATTCGGAAAACTTATCGCGGACATCAAAGCGAATGTTCCCAATATCGATCAAGCGATTATCAGTGTCCACTGCCATAATGACCTGGGATTCGCTGTTGCGAACAGTCTCGAAGCGATTGAAAACGGGGCAAGGCAGGTTGAGTGCACAATCAATGGACTCGGTGAACGCGCTGGTAACACATCGCTCGAAGAGGTTGTGATGGCAATCCGAACCCGTCGAGACTATTACAGCGGCTACTATACCGACATCAATACGAAAGAAATCGTTCCGATTAGTCGTCGTGTCAGCCGGACAATGGGGATACCTGTCCAACCGAACAAAGCCATCGTTGGTGAGAATGCGTTCGCCCACAGTTCTGGCATTCATCAAGATGGTGTTATCAAGCAGCGGGATACCTTTGAGATTATTGATCCGGCGGATGTTGGTTGGCAGGAGAGCCAGATTATCCTCAGTCCGAGATCCGGACGCAACGCACTCAGGCACCGTCTGAATGCGCTCGGTTATGAAGTGACGCAGGAACAACTCGAAAAAATCTATGAACGATTCCTCAGCGTTGCCGACAAGAAAAAAGAGGTTCACGATGCCGACCTTGAGGCAATTATGAGAGACGAAGTCCGCTCGATTCCCGAAACCTTCCAATTGGAGTACATTCAGGTGGTCAGCGGGACGAAAATATCTTCAACAACGACGGTAGGTGTCCGTACCGAAGCAGGCGTTATTGAGGAGGCATCCACCGGTGAAGGTCCCGTTGATGCAGCCTACAAGGCAATTGATCGGGTCGCTAAGATTCCTCTCCTACTCACAGACTACAACATCAGGGCTGTGACCGAGGGAAAGGATGCCATCGGCGAGGTCACAATCAGGGTGCAGGACAACGGGCACGTGATTATTGGGTATGGTGCTAGTACGGATATTATTGAAGCAAGCGCGAAAGCCTACATTGATGCCATCAACAAGATTATCCACCTGCGCTATGAAGAATAGGATCAGAAATCCATAAACAAAAAAAGCCGTAGGGGCACGGTATACTGTGTCTCTACGGCTTTTTTATCAAAATCTTCCAATCTAAACCCCCGTCTTTTCAGGCGGTGATACAGATTGGCTCCTTGTGTCAACGTCTACAAA
>JAGWBT010000053.1:32719-35781 GCA_021295755.1 Candidatus Poribacteria bacterium | reverse complement strand
TAGACATGAGGCTGCGTGATGATTTTGTTTCTCTTGTTTTAGTTGGGATGATATAATCAACGTTATCTCTTTCAACTATGTAAATTTCAGGGAGGAGCGTATCTTCAATGGCACATCAAAGCCCTACCGGATCCAACCGCCTTCATGCTGGCGCTGCCCAGATTGATATAACCCCACAGACTGATATCCATCTCGCCGGAGCCGTTGGATCATTTCGACCTGCTCAGTATGTTTACGACCCACTCTATGCTAGAGCGCTAGTGTTGCAAAACGGTGACAAGAAAATTTGCTTTGTGAGTCTGGATCTCACTATCATCACCGAGGAATGGACGGCAAAAATTCGGCGCGCGGTTGCGGTTGAATGCGGCCTTGCCCCCGAAGCGGTTATGGTACATGTGACGCAAACACATTCGGCACCGTCGCTGGGACATTTCATGTTCGATGAGAGTTTTCAGGGTACACCGCGGGAGATGGAATGGTTACGTGGTGGTGATCCACGATATTTCGATTTCGCGTTTGAACGGATTGTTGAGGCTATCAAACGGGCAAATAGTTCTTTGCAGCCGGTTCAGCTCCGGGTCGGTAGCGGTGTCGAGGGCAGGGTTGCCTTTAACCGAAGAGCAATCATGAATGACGATAAGGTGCGTATGCCGGGCTCTAAGTGGGAGGATCCGTTGGGCCCTTCGTATATTCGTTATATGGAGGGACCTATTGATCCGGAGATTGGGGTGATGTGTTTTCAAACGGATTCGGTGGAGATGCTTGCCATGTTGCTGCATCACACATGCCATCCCGTGAACATCTTTCCGAGACCGATTGTTTCCGCAGACTGGCCTGGTACGTGGTCGGATGCGATGCGCGAAACCTTCGGTGGTAGTTGTGTGCCCCTCGTCCTTAACGGCTGTTGTGGCAACATCAATCCGTGGGATCCGTTCAATCCGGATTACGTTCCTGACCACCAACGCATGGGGAGTCTCCTTGCTAAAACAACTCAGGCAGTGATTGAAAATTTGCCCTACGAGGCGGACCTGTCCCTAGATTGGAAGGTGCGCCATGTAAAGCTTCCCATTCGCGACGTTGAACCGGAGTTGCTAGCACAGTCGCGGAAGGTTTTGGCGGAAAATCCGGAACCGAAATGGTCGGACGAGAGTCCGAATCGGATCGATCCAGAATGGATAAAGGCGGGTTCCATCTTGAGTGTCCATTTGCAAAAGGAGCGAGCGCCGGAACTGGATTACGAGATTCAGGTGCTTCGAGTGGGGAAAACAGCGTTTGTGGGGCTACCGGGTGAGCCGTTTGTCGAAGGTCAGCTGCAACTCAAGATGGCTTCACCTACCTATCCAACCTATATTGCACATTGCACGAGCCAATATGTTGGCTACCTACCAATCCCCGATGCTTTCCGGCGCGGTGGGCATGAGGTCGAGACGCGGTTTTGGGCGAAGTTGGAACCTGAGGCGTTGGGGCTGGTCGTTGATGCGGCAACCGAAGTTCTTCAGGAGGTCTTCGGGAGTTGAGAGATTTCCTGATGATAGTCACTGCATAAGTGGTGGTGCCGAGAATGGTAGCCGCGGCACGAGACAGTCTTCAAGGTGGTGTTAAGAGAGGCAACAAGCTGATGAAAATTATTGATGAAAGAGAAGCGTGGATTCATACCCATTTTTTCGTTGATAGCGCGTTAGTTACACCTCAGGAACAGAGGCTCATTTCGATGCATGTGGAGCCTGAACTGAGACAAATGGGGATTCAATATGGGCTACGTTACGAAAAGCCGGTCAACCCCGAACAATCGCTCATCGTTCTGGAGTGTATTCCCTTTGAAAACACCAGAGAAGTAATCAAAGATCTCATCAACGAAACGATTAAGGATTTTCCGAGTCGCAGCGCAAACCCACCACGCAACGTTGTAACAAAGATAACCGTTGAAGGGGCGGAGTCAGCGCAACCGTAGTAATCGTGTTCCAAAGAGTTTAGGTGCTTTAGATTGTGAAGACAGCTTCTTGCTCTGTTTTCACAAAAGCAAAGTTGGAGGCTAGGAACTAAAAAAAAATAAAAAAAGAATCTGACCATCCGCTTACGGAGTGCATCATGAATAGTGAAGGCGTATGATCGTTGTTTGACGAGCGAGAATAATTGAATCACGGGAGTGCTGCGATGGATCACAATGACAGGGAGCTAATCAAACGAACGCTTGCCGGCGATGAAGCTGCGTTTGGGGCTCTGGTGGATAGATACAAAGGCGCAGTTCACGCGCTCGTCTACCGCAAAACAGGGGATTTTCACATCGCCGAAGAGTTGACACAAGACGCCTTTCTCCAAGCCTATCAGAAACTATCAACGCTCCGAAATCCGGTGCACTTCGCGGGGTGGCTCTACGTCATTGCATCGAGATGTTGCTTGATGTGGTATCGCAAAAAACGTCTGCCAACAAGTCCCTTGGCTAAGGTGAAGACCGATGAGATGGAGACAATCGCTCAACGGGATTACGACGACGACCAGCAACGACAGGATGTGCATGATGCGCTAGACAGTTTACCTGAAAGTCAGCGTACTGTTTTGACGCTTCACTATCTTGGTGGCTTGAGTTGTAAGGAGATTGGACGTTTCATCGGCACGTCGGAAGGTGCAATTAAAGATCGGCTCTATCGCGCACGTCTCCGTTTACGAGAGGAGATAACGAACATGATGCAGGAAACTTTGAGAGGCTTCCAACTACCGCCGACGTTCACCCGAAAACTGCTGGAGCGAATTGGCAATTTTGAACCTACTTCAGCTATCCCACGCAGTCAACCGTTGATTCCGTGGGGTATCGCTGGTGCTGTAACGATTGTCCTGATTGTCTGTGCAAGTTTCACAAACGGGCTCCGATTTCAGGTTCCATATAGCTTTAATGCGGAGGAGTCGGCGACAATGGTTGAGATTATCAACGCGCCCATTGTGGATCACGCTCCCCTTCTACCCAATCAACGTGGCGGTCAGGTGGTGTTTCAAGCTGCTGCCCAGAAGGAGCAAGACGATGCCCAGCTTGGTCTGAGTTATCAAGATTATCAGAGGTGGCATTT
>JAGWBT010000053.1:0-32693 GCA_021295755.1 Candidatus Poribacteria bacterium | reverse complement strand
CGTTTTCGCCTGATGGTGCATACATCGCAGTAGCAAGTAACATCGGCGTTTGGCTTTACGATGCGAAGACAGGTCGTGAACTGGCGCTACTCGCCACGGACTCCCATTGGGCACACGCTGTGGTGTTCTCGCCCGATGGCACGAAGCTCGCCGGGGCAGATGGAGATACGATCCAACTGTGGGATTTTGCAACACGGACAAATATTGCCACGCTTGATGGGCATACAGGATTGATCTGGTCTGTGGTGTTCTCGCCTGATGGTACAAAACTCGCTTCGGTGTCAATCGACAAAACCGTCAAATTGTGGGAAGTTGAGACAGGAAAAAATATTAACACACTCACAGGGCATGTGGAATTACCAAGATCTGTGGCATTCTCACCTGATGGTACGAAACTCGCTTCGGGATCTATAGATAAAACCATCAAACTGTGGGAGGTTGAGACAGGAAAAAATATCACCACACTTACGGGACATACAGACAGAGTCGAATCTATAGCATTTTCACCTGATGGTACAAAACTCGCTTCAGGGTCAGCAGATACAACCGTCGGGTTGTGGGATGTTAAGACAGGAAAAAATATCAGAACGTCCGGAGGTACAGATAATCCCTCCGCTGGGGAGCAGATGCTTCAGATTTTTGCTCGTCGTGCTTTCAAATCTGTACAACATAGATCTCGAGTCACCTCTGTAGCGTTTTCGCCCGATGGCACGACACTCGCCTCGGGAGATACGGATGGAATGGTCAAACTATGGGACGTTTCGTCAGGAGAAAATATGAACACATTCCACGGGCCTCGAGGATTGTCCACCTCTGTGGCATTCTCCCCTGATGGTACGAAACTCGCTTCCTCCATTTCAGGAGGGTATGGAACGGTTGAAATATGGGAGGTTTCGACAGGAAAGAATATCAATACGATTGCAGGGCATCTAGATGGAGTCAATTCTATAGCGTTTTCGCCCGATGGTGCCAAACTCGCTACAGGTTTATCTGTGTCACAAGGTGTCAAATTATGGGAGATAGAGACGGGAAAACAGGTTGTCACGTTCTCAGAAAAAATGGGAGCGGTTATGTCTGTGGCATTTTCACCCGATGGCGCGACACTAGCTTCCACTCCGGGGGCGGTCGGAAGGATCAAGTTATGGGATATTGAGACGGGCAGAAATATCGCCACACTCCAAGGATCTAGGGGTTGGGTTTGGTCTGTGGTGTTTTCGCCCGATGGGACGAGACTTGCCTCGGGATCGGACGACAAGAATATCAGGCTGTGGGATGTTAAGACAGGAGAAAATACCGCCACGCTCCGAGGGCATACGAATGGGGTTTACTCTATGGTATTTTCCCCCGACGGTACGAGGTTCGCCTCAGGATCGAAGGACAAAACCGTTAAGTTGTGGAATGCTGAGACGGAAAAAAATATTGCTACATTTGAGGGGCATACAGACGAGGTTAGGTCTGTAGCGTTCTCACCCGATGGGACGAGACTTGCCTCAGGATCGAAAGACAGAACTGTTAAATTGTGGGATGTTGAGACGGGCACAGATGTTGATACACTTGAGGGGCATAGGGATTGGGTTTGGTCTGTGGCGTTCTCCCCCGACGGCACAAAGCTCGCATCGGGGTCGGATAACACGGTTGAGTTGTGGGATGTAGAGACGGGCAGCCATCTCGACACATTTCAAGGAGATGGACGCGCCTTGATGTCTGTGGCATTTTCGCCCGACGGCACAAAACTCGTCTCTGGGTCATCGACTGGACCGATCCTAGTGTGGGAGATGTCAGATTTCATCGAGTAATGAATTGATGGCGCTCTCATTCAGTTCATTGAAAACAGAAAGGAAGGCATATCAATGACATTACGCGCTGGGATTGTTGGCTGCGGTGGAATCAGCCGGAGCCATGCAACTGCATACGCAAATCTGAAAGATGTGGAGCTTGTCGCCTTGTGCGACATTCAGCCCACGGCACTCAATGCACGAGCGGACGAGTATGCCGTATCCAATCGTTACACCGACTTCCAAGAGATGTTTGAGAAGGAAACGTTGGATGTCGTCAGTGTTTGCACCCATGCACCACTACACGCGCCGGTTGCGATTGCTGCTGCGGAGGCTGGTATAAATGTCTTGAGCGAGAAACCGCTTTCTACCGACCTGGAAACCGCTGATCGGATGGTCGCGGCTTGTAAAGGAGCAGGGGTGCGGCTTGCGGTGAGTCATCAATATCGATTTACGCCGCTATTTCGTCATGCAAAGGAGTGGATTGAATCGGGGCGGATTGGCGACTTTCGTTCTATCCGTGAGGTGGGAAAGGGACGCGAAGCAGGATTTGAGCTGATGGAGATGGGTGTTCACTACTTTGATGAGATGGATTTTTTCATGGACGGCATTGCGTGGGTTCATGCACAGGCTACCTATCGAAGACACCCAGTTGGGGTTGACGACATCATGCACAGCAACGAGTTATGCAAGACGGATCGGCGCGATAACGGAATGGTGGCAGGGGACACAATGATGATTCATCTCGGTGGGAAAAAAGGTGCGAGCGGTTTGATTGAGCTTTATTGTCGTGATCCGCTACAGGGCTGGATGATGGGACCTCACATTTTAGGGAGTGAAGGGCAACTGATGATTAAGCCGAATCCCCAGACTGGGGTAGATGAAATGTGGCATTGTCCCTTCGATGTTTCATTTGCTGCGCACACGCCCCAATGGAAACGCGTGTTGCTACCCGAAGAGGTCTTTGTAATTGACGGTCGATCGTGGTCGAGTAGGCATTCGATCTGGAGTGTGCGGGACATGGTGGACGCGATCCGCAAGGATCGGCAGCCGGAGCTCGGTGGTTCTCAAGTGCTGACTTCCCTAGAATGTGTCAGTGCCGTCTATGAATCCCATTTTACGGAGGCGAGAGCGTACCTGCCGTTGGAGGACCGTCGTCATCCGCTCATCAAGCGGTTGAACGGGGGATCTTAAGCGAAAGTCAAGACGGGAGCGTGACTGATTGTTATTCACGCAGGTTGCTAGGTCGCCTGTAGGTCGAGTTTCTATACTCGACGATTACTACATACGCGTATCAACCCCATGCTACACCTGTGGCTCCGCTGGAGCTATAGGTCGATTCGCGCACGGATTACGGCATACAGAGTATGCCTACTACTATTGACTCGCGGTAATATTAACTCATTGCCGCTTTTTCCACATCAGCCAACCACACTCGCTCGCCGTTGTTTAACGCTGACCGATGGACTGCGCCCTCGAATAACAGTTCGTTCCATGCAGCTTCCCCATCTGCATGGCTTTGATTACGCCGTCAGCCATGCGGGGGAAGGATGTCTGATAACTGTTCTCATCCTCGTTTTCCCAAAGTTCTTCATCTTCAGAGGTATTGGCTTCGCGTCGTCGATACCACCCCTCTAAACCACGGGCTTCGGCGTAACGCTCGTCGCCAACAATCATGACGCGCAGCGGATGGTCGTCGTAGCCCCACAGGTTGCTCCCAGCGAGCGAACCGATCACACCGTTTGCCCACTGCATCTGAATCATACGCTGCCAACCGCCCTCTTCGCTTGGATCGCCCATAACACTCACCCATTCGGGCCGTCCCATGCTCCAGAGAATTTGATCAATCACGTGCGACCAGCAGTTGAAATGCGCCCGAGCACGCACCATCCGTATTTCACCCAATCGCCCTTCTACTACATCATCGTGAAGTTTTCGGAAGTGGGTCATGAAACGGTAGTTGAAGTCGATACCGAATTTCAGACCTGAATCGCGCCACTCAGAGATTGCCGCGGCTGCGATGGGGAGGTCATCCTCTCGGACGCGGAATTGACCCTCCAAACCGCAGAGGGGTTTCTCGGTGAACACATTCTGACCTGCTGCGAGCAGCTGCCGCAAAGGCGGAATTCGTCGGGTTTCATTGACGATCATCAGCATCAGGTCCACGTCGCAGTTGGCAAGTAATTCTTCGATGTTTGAATATCCAGGGACACCAAACTGTTCTGTGGCTGCGGCGAGCAGTTCGGGGTCCATGTCGCAGACAGCGACAACTTCGGCGTCGGGATGGCTGTGGAAGTTTCCGCCGTGCATCAAGCCCATACCTCTACCACTGATGAGTGCACATTTTATCATAGTTCGATTCCTTTCTGCTTCAGATTAAAGATATACAGCACTTTTTGATAGCGTTCTTCCTGTATTTCTTAGGTGAGGATTGACCCTCGTTGAAGGATAACGATGGGGAGGTGGGAAATCCGCAGACTTGTTGGACATGGCGTGATATGGAATCGTATTGGTGTGGGGTAGGAGCCCCACCAACAGAACCCCTACGTTAGAACGCTACGAGTCATCCGATTGGTCGTCGTTTGCGTTAAGTTGCGCTTCTAGTTGGGTGACACGCTCTTGTAGCCGCGAAAACGCTTGCAGCATTTCTGGCATTCGGCGCAGGGAGGCTTGGATACGCAGTTGCTGCGCGTGGTTTTCTGCTGGGAAACCGGATACGTAACTTCCTGCGGGGAGATCTTTGGTCACCGCTGATTTGGCAAAAACGGTACTATCTGCCCCAATGGTGATATGTCCAACGGCTCCAGAGTGCCCCGCCATCGTCACACGGTCTTTCAATTCGGCACTTCCCGCGATGCCGGTCTGGGCGGCGATGCAGCAATCTTCGCCAATCACCACATTATGCGCAATCTGTATGAGGTTATCGAGTTTTGTGCCTCGTTTGATAATTGTTGCACCGTTGGTCATTGTGGCGCGGTCAACCGTTGTGTTTGCACCAATTTCCACATCATCTTCGATGATCACCGTGCCGATTTGTGGTATTTTATGGTGCCGATCGCTCACCGAAGCGAACCCGAATCCGTCGCTGCCGATAACGACGCCGCAGTGAAGGATAACCCGATTCCCAATCTCGACATCCTCACGAATTGTTACATTGGGATAAATGAGGGTTTCATTGCCAATTTTTGTGTCATCGCCGATATACACAAAGGGACTGATAATCGTCCCATCGCCGATTTGGACGTTATCGCCAATATAGGTGTAAGCTTGAATGGAAACCATTTCGCCGATCTGGACATTGTCGCCAATAATTGCGGTCTCATGAACCCCGTATGTTGTTTTCCGTTTGCGCCATGCAAACAGCTCCAGGACTTTGACAAAGGCAAAGTACGGATTGTCAACGCGAATAAGCGGTTTGCCGTTGTAGGGGATGTCCTGACCAACGATAATCGCAGAAGCCTGTGTGCGTTCTATTTCGCGCAGGTACTTTGAGTTGGCGACAAACGTGAGCTCATGCTCTCTCGCCTCTTTAATCCCGGAGACGCCGATAATCTCGATCTCGCCGTCCCCTAATAACTCCCCGTCGATTAATTCGCTAATCTCTTTGAGTGTTTTTACCATAATTGCTTGAGGGTAGGCTGCCCTGTGGCTTCAACCGGTTTTCTCTAGCGTTGGAGCTAGTGGGCAATCATTAGTTATTCTTTTCCCCTTCCTTTCCTGTCTCCGTTTCAGGGGGAGTCGCCGATTGTTGAGCGTCCTTCGATTTTTCTTTTTCGGATGCGTCGTTTAGCAGCTTGAGGACCCTCTCGGTCAGATCATACTTTGGATCGACATAAAGTGTCACCAGACGTTTTTCAAGGATAAGGCTATATCCTTCACTCTCACCTACTTGTCGAAGCAGACCTTCGATTTCCTGTGTTAGCGGTGCAAGCAATTCTTCGCGTTTGGCCATAATTGAATCTTGACCATTTTCCAATTCCCGCTGGAGCTCTTGCCTTTTGAGACCAATATCGGCTTCCAGCGCCTGAGTTTCAGGGGCGTCAAGAAACAGTTTCTGCTTCTCCAGTCGTTCCACCATCGTGTCGATTTGTTGCTGGATGTCTCTGAGTTGATTTGTCAACTTGTCTTGGGCATTCTTCAGAATCTCATTGGCTTCTTGAGCCTTTGCAAAATTTTCAAATACCCTTTGTGTGTCAACAACACCTAGTTTAAAGTTGTTTTCTGCCGCGGCACCCAAACCCAGACAAAGCGATCCGAATAGGATAACAGTGACTCCTAGGTAAAACTTCAAAAATTGATTCATAAAACCTCCGTGTGGTGGAGACCCCGACATGGGATCATCGCTATTTAAGAAATGCTAATACGTCATGTTTGCTAAAACCCCGGCCCAATCGTAAAGTGGAATTTTCCGCCTCTTCCTCCTTCAATTTCTCGATCAAACCCGTAGCCCCATTCAAGGCGTGCCAACATCCCCATCAGATCAAAGCGAACGCCGACCCCTGCGCCCTTCCTGAGTTTAAAATCGTTGAATACGTTTGTAATGCTCTCGTCCCATACCTGTCCTACATCGAAGAACGCGACGGCGGTCAACTGATTTGCAAACGGGATGCGATATTCCAAATTTGCATAAAGCACCTTGTTACCGCCATTAAAATTACGCGTGCCCGTATTCGCGTTTTTGGGAAAGATTTCAAAGTCCTCATAACCGCGAACTGTGTCGATTCCACCGAGTCGATAGCGCTCATAGTATAAGAGCCGCCAATCGGTACTTTCGCTATTGAGGTATGACGCCCGCGCATGGCCGGCTAGGACGTGGTTAAACCAACTTCTGAAGAACCAACTTGAGTCCGCAGAGTACCTCTGAAACTTATTGTCCGCACCGAAAAATCCACCTGCGTATTCATAAGAGATGCTGTTATGTGAGCCGGCTACAGGTTCATGCAGACTTCGCTGATAATCGCGTGTGTCTCTGGCGAGGCTGAAAGTTATACTCCGGGTGAGGCGATTTTCAATAGTCGTTACACCTGATCCGTGTGCATCGACCGTTTCATTTTTGAGACGAATTGATAGGTCTGTATTTTTGGATAGCGGCCGCCCAAAGGTCAGAGAACCACCGACACGTTTATAAGTGTATCGATCATAGCCTCTATCCCGAAAAATCGAACCGTAATATCGATGCGTGCGCTGGGTGTTGTATAAGCTAGTGCTGAAACGGGTGGGTGTCCCCATGATCCAAGGGGTGCTGAAACGCAGTTCGCCGGTATGCCGATCGCGCGCCCCTAGCTCACCTTTCAGGTGTATCCGATAGGCGCGTCCCCAGAGATTGTTTTCACCAACCTGCGCTACCCCAAAGATGCCACCTTCTGTGCCGTAACCTCCACCAAGACTGAGTAGACCGGTGCGCGGCGATTCTGTGATGGTGACAATCAGATCTCGGATAGCCTCTTGGGACTGACTCGGCACGAACTCAACGTTGCGAACAAACGATCCTAGCCGAAAGATTCGCTGCCGCGCTTTCCGTAGCGCCTGCACGTCGTAAAATTCTCCTGGTTTGATATCCAGTTGCTCCAACTCGCGTCGGATGACGTAGTCCTTTGTTTTTTCTAACCCGTTGACATGCACATCGCCAATGATGATGACATCGCCTTCGGTGACGTTTAGCGTTACATCCACGATACCGTTGACTTCATCAAAATTGGGAGATGCGTCCACTCGTGAGAGCAGGTATCCTTTGTTCTGGTATTCTCCCTCAATTTTCGCAAGTGTCTCTTCGAACTCTCCACGATTAAAAATTTCTCCTTCGGTCGGGCTCAGCATATCACGAATTTTTTCTTCGGAAAATGCGGGCTTTTCGGATTGCGTGAGGTTGACCTTATACTCCCCAACAATAAACTGGGGGCCTTCATCAACAGTGATGTCGAGCATCAGTTCTGTTTTATCATCGGAAAATCGCTTTTCGTGCTTAGTAATTCTTGCTTGGTTGAATCCCGCGTCTTGGTAGTATCGCGTTAGCGTGGTCAGATCTTCCTCGAAGAAATTCTCATCAAAATGCTTGCCTGTGCGGGTCTTCATCTGCTTGCTTAATGATTTTTGTGAGAGGTTAGCATTGCCGATGAAGTTAATTTCTTCGACTTTAATCCGCTGCCCTTCCGTAATTTCAAATGTTACGGCTATCGTGTTGGTTTCGGAATCAATATCCTTATGCGTTTGGACTTCTGCCAGATAGTAACCCGATTCTTTGTACTTTTTCATGACCTGCTGTTTACTTTCCCAGAGACGCTGATCATTGAAAAGCTCTCCCGATTTGAGACTAATTACCTCTTTTATTTTTTTGTATTTCAACTGCTCGTTGCCGATGATGTTGACGTTACCCTCGATTTTAGGGTTTGGGATGAGGTGATAAATGACCTTTAATCCGCCCGCTTCAGCAGGTTCGACATCAACGAGAATGTCCTCGAAAAAGCCGGTATCCTTATACAGGTTTTTGCTATCCTGTGACAGCTGGTAAGGAGAGATTTCCTCGTCAACACGGGTTTGTATGATACTTTTAATTAACCCCTCTGATTCCTCCATTATCCCTTGAAACTCGATCTCTTTTATCTGTAATGTCTCGTCAACTGTTTTTGTGGGCTTCGGTTCTTCTTCATCGGCAGCAGGGACTGTCGATAGCATAACGCACATCAACCCCGCTAATAAACCGATCCGCCAGCATATTGCTTTCATTGCTTTCCTCCTCCGTCTTATCGGTGGTATGAATTATCTGACGTTTACGATGAACCTTATTCGGGATAAATAAGAGTTCCTAATACATCCGTAACATGGTGAAATTCTTCGATCAGTTTCTGTGTAACGGTACCCGGATAGCCATTGCCAACGGTACGCTGATCTATTTTAACAACGGGGATGACTTCCGCAGCGGTTCCCGTCAGAAAACATTCTTCGGCAGTATACAGGTCGTGTCGGGTAAACACCTTTTCTTCAACAGTGATTCCCAGTTCGCGTGCCAAGTCAATGACGGTATTACGGGTGACTCCCTCCAAGATGCCTAGATGCGTGGGAGGTGTGACAATCACGTTATCTTTAATGAAAAAGATATTGTCTCCACTACATTCGACAACATATCCCTCCGCATTCAGCATGAGCACTTCTTCGACGCCTGCCTGTTTGCCCTCTATCTTTGCCAAGATATTGTTGAGATAGTTCAGCGATTTGATACGGGGACTGATTGCTTCAGCGTAATTTCGGCGTACAGAGACTGTGACGATTTCTAACCCCTCTTCGTAAAAATTCGGGGGGTAGAGTGTAATTTTATCTGTGATGATAATAATGGTGGGTACGGGGCACTTGTCCGGATCTAAGCCGAGATCGCCAACACCGCGAGTCACTACCAGACGGATATAAGCATCATGAAGTTGATTCCGTCGGAGCGTTTCCAATACCGCTGCTTCCATGTGCTCAATGGAGATGGGGATATCGAGCATAATGGCTTTTGCCGAATCGTAGAGACGCTGTAGGTGCTCATCAAGCTTGAAGACACGTCCCTTGTAAGATCGGATGCCTTCAAAGACCCCGTCTCCGTAGAGTAGACCGTGATCAAAAACAGAAATCTTTGCTTCTTCTTGTGAAAGGTATTCCCCATCAATATAAACCAACATAGCATTTTCCTCGAATCTACGAATCGCTGAATCTGCGAATCGTGCATTACACATCACATATTTAGAAATCTAACCGTTAAATTGGGTCAAATACTTGACCATCCACGAGCTGAACTAACCGGTCCGCGCGCTGGGCGAGTGTCTGGTTGTGCGTCACGATGATAAATGTCTGGTTGAATTGGTCATTAAGCGTCCAGAGTAGATCGTGCACTGCCTCACTCGTTTTTTGGTCAAGATTGCCCGTTGGCTCATCCGCCAACACAACCTTTGGCTGATTGACTAAAGCTCGCGCTATGGCGACACGTTGCCGTTCACCGCCGGAAAGTTCAGATGGGCGATGCTCCAGTCGCTCCTCCAAGCCTACATAGTCGAGCAATTCTTTGGCTCGATCCTCGGCAACATCAGATTTTTGCTGGGCGATCAACCCCGGCATTGAAACGTTTTCAAGTGCCGTAAACTCTGGCAAAAGGTGATGAAACTGAAAAACGAAACCAATTTCTTCGTTGCGGAACCGATCCAACTCCTGATCGTTCAATGCGAAGATGTCCTCTCCTTCATAGAAGATTGTTCCCTCTGTTGGTCGATCCAATCCACCAAGCAGGTGAAGCAGCGTACTTTTCCCGACACCGGAGGCACCAACAATTGCTACAATCTCCGCCTTTTTGATCTCCAAATCGACTCCTTTGAGTACAGGAAGCTCTGTCAAGCCATCGTAGTAAGACTTATATAGGTCGACAACACGGATGAGGTTATTCATGTCGGAGTGCCTCAACGGGGTTAAGATAGGAGGCTTTCGACGCCGGATACAGTGCCGCGAGCCAGCAGGTTGCCATTGACAGGAGGTTCATAAAAACGACGAAAGTCCAACTAATTTTGACCGGCAATCGATTCAGTTGATAAACAACACTCAAATCGGTTCCGAATATATCATCAAGGTAAATCGGCTGCGCGATGAAATAGAGGGCAAGGCCGACTGCAATGCACCAGATTAAAAGAAATCCCGTTGAGCTGATAGGCAGCGGCAAGATGCGCCGAAATAGTTGCAGAACAACGGGAACTAACAGAATCAGAAGACCGTACCAGCGTGGAAACCTACCTACTTGGAACTCAAGCCGCCAACAGATGTATACACCGAGCATCGTACCCAAAATAGCCCCCAAGATACCGATAATCCCGCCTTGGAGGACGAAGATATTTCTGATTCCCTGTTTAGATGCTCCCATTGCCCTGAGAATGCCGATATCCTGTGTTTTTTCCATCACCATCATGATGAGTGTACTCGCGATATTGAACACCGCCACGAGTATAATTAGCGCGACGACAATCATAGTCACGATTTTCTCAAGCTCGAAGGCTTGAAAAAAATCCGAGCGCGATTCCATCCATGTCGTTGTTATCGGTCTTGCACTCAAACCTGGATCGAAACGGATCTCTTGTTTAATCTGATCACTGACCGTTGTTGCCATATCTGCATGAACGAGGCGAACCTCAATCAGGTTGATCTGATCCGGTTTTTGGTAGAGATTTTGGGCGGTATCTAAATCGATAAACCCAAATGCGTTATCATGGATATAAAGCCCCGACTGGTAAAGCCCG
Source organism: Candidatus Poribacteria bacterium (assembly GCA_021295755.1). Taxonomy (NCBI): domain Bacteria; phylum Candidatus Poribacteria; species Candidatus Poribacteria bacterium. Next base: position 21,667 of record JAGWBT010000053.1, on the reverse strand, counting down.
ACAACCACGAAGTTACGCATCAAGGGCATAAAAGATCCAGGATTAGCGGGATTTGGCACCATCTTAGAGATAAGCCGAAGCACATCTCCCGGAACAACGCCGATTTTCCGGGCGACATGGTAGCCCAGAACAATACCGCCGGTGATTGTCTCCTTCCCAGCTAGACGTATTCGCGCTTCATCGATGAACCGCGATTGATTAAACGCGTCAAAATGCCTCACATAATCTGAGAACCCCGTGACGCGATTCTCTTGCTGCAAATCAATCCCTTTCACATAGATCGTGTCTTCGATTGATTCACTACCTTGGGGTTGAATGGCGAGCTGACTAATAATCAGGGGCGAAGCGGCGACGACCCCTTCAATTCCTTCGATTTGCCCAATCTTTTCCTGATAATCTCGAAAATAGTTCTGCACCGATCGGACGATTATATGGGCTTCGTTGGCGAGGAATTTCTCTCTCAGTCCATGCCTAAAGCCGTCCAAGGTTGAAATAACGATAATAACAGCGGCAATGCCGAGGGTAACCCCACCCACGGAAATAACACTGATAATCGAGATAAAGGCCTGTTTCCGCCGTGATTTCAGATAGCGGGATGCGATTAACCATTCATATTTCATAGAGCATAAAACTTACGTTAGTGCCAAGGCAAATGTAATTGCCTGTTCTACGGTTTGCATCTTCCCTGTGGTCAGTGTGCACATACGGGATTGGAGCAAACTCTTAGGAATAGTCAGCAGATTATCACAGTTCACAACGCAAGCGGTAGGCATTCCGTCTCTTTGATCAGGTGAGACTTCTACAGGGATGTGCCAGAGCGTGCGGGTAATCGGCGCAACAGTAAGAGCATCGCGCACCGTAATGGCACTATCGCGCGTGGTAATGAGTACAGGCGCCCAGCGGGTGGCGGTAAGTCTGCCCACCACACTCCCCTACGGCGCATCTACCACCTCTCCTTTGGTAAAATTTCCCCTGCTAAGGTAGCCGCTGTTTCTGCCCACTGCAATTCTTCAGGCTGTTGCATCTGCTGTTCACAATAAATGTTTTCAAGTTCCTGCGGATTGATCTGTCCAATGAATTGCTGACAAGCCATCGCAATAAACTCCTCACGGTTATAACGGAGTTGCTCCGCACACTCATCTATTATCTTGAGCAGAGAGGAGTTCAACGAAACGGAAACTTCTATTTTTTTGACGGTTTGTTTGTCTATATCTTCAGTCTCTCTTGCCACGTAAGATGAGAAGTCCAATGTAACTGCGTCATTTCTATCAGAAAATTTTATGCTTTATGTATCAGTCTGATCGTTCCGGCCGCATCTGTGGGAATAGGATCACATCGCGGATTGAGTTTTGATCCATGAGCAACATGGCGAGCCGATCAATGCCGAAGCCAAGCCCACCTGTCGGCGGCATGCCGTACTCTAATGCTCGCAGATAATCCTCATCTATCATTAGGGCATCTTCCTCGTCTTCTGCCTGCTTGGCGCCCTCAATAAATCGTTCACGTTGGTCTATTGGATCGTTTAACTCGCTAAAGGCGTTGCCCATCTCCATGCGGGCGATAAAGAACTCAAACCGTTCAACGAAGTGGTCACTCCCACGCTTCTTTTTTGCGAATGGTGAAATCTCGATGGGATAATCGTAAATAAATGTCGGTTGAACGAGATTTGGTTCGACGTGTGCCTCAAAGAGTTCGGCGATAAGTTTTCCTCTGGGTGCTGCGCCTTCTAAATCAACGCTAGCGTCTAACACCGCATCACGTAGCTGTTCGTCGGTCAATTCATCAACATCAATGTCAGCCTCTTCCTTGATCGACTCAATCATCGTTAATCTGCGCCAAGGTGGATCGAGTGAGATGGATTCGCCTTTATAGGTGATCTGTGTGGTGCCGAGGACCGTTTGTGCGGTGTGTGCAAGTAGGTTTTCGGTCAAACACATCATATCTTCATAGTCCGCGTACGCTTGATACAGCTCAATCATCGTAAATTCGGGACTGTGGTCGTGGTCTATCCCCTCGTTCCGAAAATCCCTCGAAAATTCATAGACGCGATCGAACCCGCCGACGATGAGTCGTTTCAGGTACAACTCATTCGCAATACGGAGGTAGAGCGGCATATCCAGTGCGTTGTGGTGCGTGGTGAACGGACGCGCTGTTGCCCCTCCATAGACCGGTTGAAGAATGGGTGTTTCAACTTCGATAAAACCATCTTGATTGAGATATTCGCGGACGGCTTGGATCATCTGTGTGCGATTGATGAAGACCTGCATGACGTCGGGATTCATCATCAAATCCGCATACCGCTGGCGGTACCGTGTCTCCTTATTCTGTAGACCGTGCCATTTTTCAGGGGGAGGACGAAGGGATTTGGCGAGGAGTTCAACTTCACTCGCCAACACGGTGATTTCGCCGGTTCGGGTGCGGAAAACAGGTCCGCCGACACCAATAACGTCGCCAACATCCAGCTTTCTATAGACTTGATAGGCTTCTTCCCCGACCGCATTTTGGCGGACATAGATCTGGAGACGTCCGCTCCCGTCTTGCAGATGTGCGAATCCGCTCTTGCCGTGGTCGCGCTTGGTCATGATCCGTCCAGCAACGCGAACCGATTTCGTTTCGTCTGGCTGATCTCCAACCTCCGCAAATTGTTCACGGATTTCTTGGGTTGTATGGGTCGGCGAATATTTGTAAGCGTATGGATCTACGCCGAGTTGACGAATTTCTTCCAACTTTTCTCGACGCTGATCCATCAATGTACTTGAGTCTTCCAATTGGATGTTCCTTTACAGAGATTGCTAACAAGCTAGTATAGCATGTATATGGGCTTTCGGCAATAAAAAACTACTGTTGCAGGGGGTGTGTTTCCCTCATTTCTTTTCGGCTTTCGCGTCTTTTAGGTAGCTTTCAATAAACGGATCTAGTTCGCCATCCATAACGGCATCGATGTTTCCAGTTTCAACGCCCGTTCGCAAATCCTTCACGAGACGGTAGGGGTGAAACACGTAGGAGCGGATCTGGCTGCCGAAGTTGATATCGAGCCGGTCGCCTTGCAGCTTTGAGATTTCTTCGTTTCGTTGCGCTTGAAAGTATTCATAGACCCGTGACCGTAAAACCTTCATTGCCATATCACGGTTTTTGTGCTGCGACCTTTCGTTTTGGCATTGTGCGACAATTCCGGTGGGTAGATGGGTCATTCGGACTGCTGAATCGGTGCGGTTGACATGCTGCCCACCGGCGCCGCCAGATCTGTAGGTTTCAACGCGCAGATCTGCCGGATCGATCTCAACATCAATGTTGTCACTAATTTCGGGGGATACGGCGACCGCTGCAAAAGAGGTGTGGCGGCGATTATTAAAATCGAAGGGGGAGAGACGCACGAGACGATGGATGCCCGCTTCCGCGCGAAGATAGCCGTAGGCATATGCGCCGGTGACCAAAATTGTTGCACTCTTGATGCCGGCTTCTTCGCCGGGCAATAGTTCGATGGTTTCGGTCTTGTAGTTATGTGCTTCACACCAGCGGAGATGCATCCGCATCAGCATGGCTGCCCAGTCTTGGGATTCCGTCCCGCCGGCGCCGGGGTGAATGCTCAGGATTGCATTGTTCGGATCGTGCTCGCCACTGAGCATCAGTTGAAATTCAATATCTTCAACCTCTGCTGTAATTCCTTTCAAATCGGCTTGAATTTCCTCTGTTACGGTCTGGTCATCTTCCTCAATAGCAAGTGAAAGCAGCAGTTGCAGGTCTTCAAGCTGGGCGTGGAGTTTTCGATATTTTTCTACATCTTCTCGCAGGTTCGAGACCCGTTGTGTGATTTTTTGGGCGTTTGGGGGATCATTCCAAAATTCGGGTTTTGCCGTTTCTTCTTGAAGGGTATCGAGTTCTTTTTCTTTATTTGTTAAGTCAAAGATGCCCCCTAAGTTCTAGGAGTCGATCGGTCATTTCTTCGACTTCAGATTTTAAGTCTGCGAGCATTGTCCATTTCCTTTCTAGTTTTGAGTGGAGATATATTTATGATGAATTCTATACTTAATCTTATACACTTTCGATGTATAATCAACCCCCTAAATCCCCCTTATCAGGGGGACTTTTAAGACTTCGCTAAGGGGAGCTACTGGCGAGCGTCTACTTATTTCTTAATTCACCATAGTGCTACGTGGTATCGTCCCGCCTGAGCTTGGCGGCGATCCAAGTTCGATGATGATAGAGAATTATGAGTCCGCTCACAAGGAAACACAGAATCGGGAACCAATCGCCGTAGCGCGTATAAACGGTTCCCCCGTGATTGCTTAATGGAATCCTCGCTACTAGGAAGTTTTCTGTATCATTAGCTTGGATCGGCGGCGCGGTTGTCCTGCCGAGCGCATCAATTATACACGATATACCGCCGTTGGCGCAACGGAAAACAGCTACACGGTTCTCGACAGCGCGGAAGGGTGCCATGGCAAGATGCTGTTCTGGGGCTGCTGTTCCGTCGAACCACGCATCGTTGGTAAGGATTCCCATCACGGAAGCCCCTTTCTTAACGAATTTGCGGAACAGATCTGGGAACACGGATTCAAAGCAGATAACAGCTCCCATCTGGCGATTTTCAGAATTGGGGATTGGGAAGAGATCAATTGACTTGCCTGCCTCAAATCCGGTGGGTAGTTGGATAAAGTTGGGGAGGTGACGGGTGATCGGGACGTACTCTCCAAAGGGGACAAGGTGCATCTTGGAGTAGCTACCAAGTTTTTCACCGGTTGGGGATAGCAGATGCACGCTGTTATATATTTTCGGTGCGGCTGTGTAGTCAGCCAGTCCTGTGAGTAGGTATATCTGCTGTTCTTCTAAAATCTGTTTCAATCTTGGGAGGTAGACATTCCCTTCCAAAACGAAGATTTCACCACGCAGGGCGGTTTCGGGTAGGATAATGAGATCGGGTTCTTCGGTGTCTGCTGCTTTTACCAGATTCATATATCTCTCGAAGATTTGGGACCAGTATGCCCGATCCCACTTTTCGATCTGCGGGACGTTTCCCGGTACAAGGGCAATTTTAACATCTGAGGCGGTCTTAATGGGCTTGGATAACACTTGTGCACCGTAGATAAGGCAGGCGATGACAATCACGATGGGAATGAAGCGTGATGCGTGATGCGTGAAACGTAATAAGGACGAGACAAAGGCTTTTCCCTTAGTTGCTGCGACTGAGGTTTTAGAGGTAGTTGATTGGTTTTTTGATATGAAATGGGTGTGGATTATATCTGCGATTGTGGTGTTGAGGAGGACAACGATGAAACTGACACCGTGCACGCCTGTGATTGATGCGATCTGGATTGCTGGCAGGTTGTTCCATTGTGTATAGCCCATGCTGCCCCATGGGAAACCTGTCAGAAACCAGCTGCACACCCATTCTAATCCTATCCAGATTGTAGATACGGTGAAGATAAAGGGCAGACCGGATTTCCACGGCAGTCCATGTAGCAGCACGGAAAAGATACCGAAGTACACTGCGAGATAACCAGCTAGCAGTAGGCAGGCGAATGTGGTGAGGAAGATGTTTGCGAAGGGATAGAGCAGGGCGATCCAGTAGATCAGTCCGAGGAAGAAGATCGCGCCGGTGAGGTAGCCGTGTAGAAAGGCGGATTTCCAAGTGGACGTGGATTGTAGGGCGATCAGTAGGGGGATAAGGCTGATCCACGCAAGCGGGTAGAGGTTGAAACTTGGGAAGCTGAGGATGAGTAGGATGCCGGATATGCCGGCGAGGATCCAGGTTTGATAGCGTTTTATGAGCATGTTAGGCTAGTGGAGTGGCTTTGCTTATTCAGTCTGTCCAGATATTCAGTCGTCTTTTGTAGGGCATCCTCAATCGTCCAGATCTAATAAATCAAATCTGCTCTCACGGAGTAGGTTTTCGTGGGCGCGTTCTGCATTCTGACGCACGCTTTCGTCACTGCTTTTGAAGCCTGCCCTTAGTATGGTTTTTGCTTCCTCCGTCCGAATGTAGATATTGTTATCGCCACTTCTATCGGTCAGCTTGGCGAAGCATTCAAGCACCTTCGCGGTGTGGTTTGGGAGTAGTTCACACAAAGTTTCCACCTGCATAGCGATTGAGACACCTTCTACCTTGCAGACATCCAGAACCTTGGAGTAGGCATCCAACCGCCACTCAGCATCTAGGCACTTGGCTTTCAGCCAGAAGGTGAAGTGTTGAAGTTCCCTTGGTTCACCCACTTCAAGACGCCAATCAAAGAAGGCAATGGTTCTATCTTTCAGGTCCTTATCCAGCTGCTCACTTGTACTCCGCAAGATACGACCAACATAGTTGAACAAATTCGCCCAGCGATCTCGGTTGTTATCAGTCGCTTGGTAATATCGTTCAAGCAGGGAACATTGCTCGTTGTTCTCTACCGATTCTCTGAGTGGATATATCCCCCACAAATAGTAGGTGAACAGGTGACGACCGAGTCCCTCTGCAAGTTTTTCCTCGGGACTATTTTGCTTCAGGTGACGCCCAAAAATATTCGTCTGTTTTTCATCGGAAGTATCTCGTTTTTTTGAGTCAGCTAGATATTGCAGCGCAAAATCGAAGTCGTCTTGAAAGATTTCACAGATGCGCTCGAAAGGGGGATTATAGTGTAAAAAACTGCTAAAAGCTGCTAGCCATGCAGGCAACTTGTCCTGTGGGAAAAGGTCTGATTTATGCTTTATTGCCCATACCTTATTGAGACTAAAAATCGCACGATAGTCTCTACCTAGAATAGCATATTCCGGCAACGTCAAAGGACGCTCAACTTCCGGGACGAAGCGTTTTTCAAGAATCATCGTTACCTCGGAGACTTCGGAATCCGAATCGTGCCGCCGTAACCAGAAACCGAATTGGAGCAGTGCCTCTAGTGCCCGCCCCCGCGTATTGTTGATAGCTTCATCAATTAGGTCGTTTCGGTTCAAAAGGTCTTCCTCCTGCTGATCCAAATGCCGATCGTATTGTGTGCAAAGCATTTTTAGAAGCTTGGCAAGTCGCTCCCGAGCTTCAACCGGTACGTTCACCTCCTTTTCCAGACATGTATTGATAAAGCCTAGGACTATTTCTCGTAAACTATACCATTCACGATTCTCTCGAGATTCGTCGTCAATTCTATATTTGTCTTGATTTGTATGTGAAAGTGTCCACTCACTAGATGTCAAGCACTCGTTCAGGTTGTCAAAGTTCTTTCCCTTCACGCGCAACCGCATTCCCTCAATCATCGCCCGCACGTATATAGGGTGCATCCCTTTGAGATTATCCAGCCAGAACCGGAGTCTACTAGCAGACGGGATAATCGTCTCTTTGAAAAAGGTTTGAAATGTATTGGCGAGACCTTCAATAGCGAAATCTACATGCCCACCTTGTTTCTCCCATTCTTTTATGGCAGCGAGTAATTCCTCATCTGTGAGTTTTTCAAGGTCTTCAAGTGAGAGTGGACTACGATTAGACACAGCTCCGCCCATTGTTTCAACTGGTGGATAATCCTCATCAGAAATTGGATCGGTGGTTTTATCTTCCAACTCTCGAAAGTAGGTTGCATATTCACCAAATAGTAGAGGTTCAAAGGGTTTGGATTGCTTTCCATGGAAAGCGCGTTGAAATTGCTGAAACCTCTCCTCGGTGAATTCCTTACCCAGCCATGCTTGATAATTGGCTTTCGATGGACCGCTCCGGATGGCATCAAAGATTGGCACACGCTCCGCTTCAGTAAGTAATGAGGTGCCAAAGTACTCACAGGCTCTCCGTATCATCCGCTGGAATTCGTAATGATGTTCCCGCCGATCGTAACCTTCATGCCCTAGAATTGATTCCCGAATCCACGATTTGGTTTGTTCGTTTGGGTATTGGGCATATAGGTGCTGGCGCAAGCGTTTGAAAATTTCCCACTGTTGATTCCGCAGAACTTTGTCCAAAGCCACAACCGAATCAGGAGATTTTTTGTAAACCTGCTCACAAGCAAAGGTCAGGGTATACACGAGCGTTTTATCGGGATCTTCGTAGCCGGCATCCAATCCTTGAAGCCGCTCACACCATGCCTCGGAGTTGTCTACCCCTTGATTAAAATCCTGCCGATGCGTTCGTAAACGAATCACATTCGCTGTGGCATCAATAAGGAGGCGGGCAACTTGGTAAGGCTCCTTTTCAGCAAGGGGACGGACTCCTTTGGACATTATCTCACTGTATTCCAAGATGCCAATCCGGGGTGATGGTTCAAGTGATGTCTCGTAGAACGTACCAAAGTTTGTCGGATTCTTTCTTCGACGTTTTTCCTTGGCCTTTGATTGAATGTCGGGTGCAAATTCAATTAGTATTTTTGAAAGTTCCAATGCGGCCGATGTTTGATTCTCCGCGGTCCAGTGGGCTAATAAATCCCCGTATCTATGCGGCAAGAACTGGTGGTCTATATCTATTGATTCAAGTATTTTGGGCTTTAGTTTCACGGACTGTTCACCGTGAAGCTGGAGTGCAATTTCCAAAATCTCATTATAGACGCTTGGATTATCGACTTTGGGGAGATCCAATATCAGATTAATAACTTCATCGGGCACATCACGGGATATATTCTTGAGGTATTGAAGTTGGGGCCATGAAGGAAATTGAATATAATCATCATCAAAGTATCTAATATTTGGAGGTGACTGAAAATAGCCTCGTTCAACAAGCGGTTGTATCCACAGTGGGTTTTTCAATCGAGAGAAAAAATATCGACGGCCGGTTCCCTTTTTGACGAGTTTCAGGGTCTCATCTATCATTTCATTCGTTGGTTTCTTCCAAGATTTCATGGAGACTCCTTATCCGCTCAAGTTCACTGCTTGCAGCGTTGTACAGCAAATCATCAAGTGTCTGAAAATGCCTTTCCACTTCAGTTGACGCATCCATTTCAAACGCGCTATCGCGTAGATGGGCATGTCCCATAAACCATTCTCTTGTGTTCAGCCATTCCGTCAAAAGATTCCGGGGGATTTCCTCTGCGTAGGCATAATCCAAAAAGTTACTAAAGAAAAGGATTGCTGCCTCTGAGGGTCGGAGACGCCCTGCTCTGTGTTCATCAATCAGGCCTTGTATTTGTTCACAAACTTCATAAGGGATTAAATGACCGTTTTCAGGGTTATCTATTTTATCAACTCCTGCTGTTCCCCACTCATCTTCCCAATGGTTCTGTAGCTCATCCAAGCGATTCGCGTATTGAACCTGTTCGCGTTCGATCCCCAACCGAGCAAGACCATTCATCAAATCTCTGCCTGCGTGGGAAACAAATGTAATGTAGCCCGGGGATTTTTTGTCTAGGAGATTTAATGCGCCTTTGTATGCCTCTGCATACACCGGCAGCTCCAGTTCGTCGTTGAGCCAGTTAAAGACTGTCTGCTGCTCCGCCGAAAGCGTTACGCCTTCGTTACTTGTACGATTCAAATTTGAAACTTTCTAGTGAGTTGACAATCTATTTTCCATAAGATTTATGTTAAGAAATCATGCAACAAAAACTTGGTACGAGTCAGTTCATCCAACTCATACTAGCAAGCACGGGCGGGGAAGTTCCGCCCTCCGATAAGTCGGGCTGCAAGCACCTGCGAATTATTTTCGTGCTTTACATTTTCTTTTAGAGTTCCTTAAGCGTACCCTTTTTTGTCGCTTCAAAGGCATCGGCGATCAGGAAATCCAATTTTCCACTTTCTGAATCCGCTTCAATCTGCCGATCCCACTTTTCCCAGTCTAATTCATTAAACCAATGCCTCAATTGAAGGTAATCGGCTTCAGGAAGAGACAGAATCGCTTGCTGAATTTTTGTAATACTTGACATTTCTCTTTTTCCTTTTCATAGACGACATTAATTGAGGGGTGTGCATGACTGTTGTCTTAATCACGGATTAAACAGATGATTCAGATGACACGGACCCTCATGTGAACAAATCGTGTAAAGAAACCAAGTTTTCAAGAAAAAACTCAGTTTCTCTGAGCTGGTCTGGCCTTTCTTTTGATATGAGCGAACCCATTATCTACTTATGTACACTTCTCAATTAAGTTTTCAAAGATGCTGTAAATCATCCAAATCCTTATACCTTCCACTCACTCGCTTGCTTGTTTTGTTTCAAGTGTTCCCGGTTGATAATATGAACCTCGACATCGTCTATAACATCAACAATTCGCTCTGAATAGCAGCGATCAAAACTGACACCTGATATTGTTGTCAGAAGCTCGATCCGCATCGGAGGAACACCGATTCGGATAACTTGGTTCCCTGTCAAAAAGAGATTGGCTGATAACTGAGGCGTATTAAATCCAAATTCTTTCAAGGCATCCACCAATTTTTCGGCATTATTTTGATGGATTGCCACCCATAAGTCCATATCGCCGGTTGCACGGGAGTAGCCATGATAACCAACGGCGTATCCACCGATAAGCAGATATTTAACTTGATGTGAGTTGAGTAACCTCAAGCACTCTTTGAAGTCGGATGGTAGTCGGATCGTAGCCATAGTTAATCTGCCGCATTAATTCAACGGCTTCCAGGCGTTCCTGTGGCGTTTTAGCGTACCAATATTCTTTGTCGTCTGATTCTTCAGAAAGTGATATGACCGATAGGGCACCCTTATCTATTTTGAAAGTATCTATTGTATTCATTCGCTTCTCCCTCGTTTTCTAACACTTCAAGTTTAGCCAAAGTGGATATTTGCTGAAAAACATAATACGCATATCGCCCCGCCCCGATAGATCGGGAGGCAAAACTGGATCGGAAGAGATGGTCGTTAGGCACGGTTGCCGCCGTAGGTGGAGGATAGGTGTGTTTGCTCTGTGAAACGCCCCCCTCGCAATGGCGTGATGTCCACCGTGCTGGCGGCACCGTCTGCGATGAGTTCCGCCATACATAGCCCAATGGCTGGCGAGATCTTGAAGGAGTGCCCACTGCCGCCTACGGCAAGGTAGAAACCCTCGACATCGGGGCTTTTGTCCAAGATCATGTTCCAGTCAGGAGTAACGGTGTAGAGACCGCTCCATCCTTTGACAAACATTGTCCCTTCCATTGCCGGCAACCGGTGGCTCAGGCGGCGGGAAACATCCTCAACGAAATCGCGGGAAACGTCGCGTGAGTATTGGTCGGGGTCCGTCAGTTCGTTCTCTTTGGGGTGGCCGACACCGATGAGGAGCATCCCACGCCGTTCAGGACGCCAGTAGGTCCGGTCTACCATGTTGGAAACCGAATGGCGCATGGGCGGTATATCCGCGGGTATTCGAGCGACGACTTCTGATTCGCGTGTAACTTCGAGAGGGAGGTCTAACCCTACCCACTGTCCCACCGCTTTTGCCCAAGGTCCGGCAGCATTGACGACAACGGGTGTGCTAATCTCACCCTGATCTGTGACTACGGTGGAAACGCGACCATTACTCAGTTTGATGTCACGGGCTGGGGTCTGGAGATAGACGTGCGCGCCATTGCTTTTGGCTTTGGCAGCGAAGGCACTCACCATGCCGTGGGGATCTACATAGCCAGAATCAGGCTCGTGAGCTACGCAGCCGATGCCTTCCATATTTAAGCCCGGTAGTGCTTCGGCGGCGTCTTCCAATGAGACCTCCCATGTCCGCACGCCCAGCCGCTTCAGTTGTGCCATGTTGTCATGGAAAATATCGGCAGCCTCCGGTGGGACCAAGAAATACCAACCAACGTTGTGAAGGACTTCCGTTCCATCAAACATTTCGGGAAAGTGCTGGAAGATTTCGAGGCTCTTCTTGACAAGACGGATGCTGACTTCGTTGGAGTAGTGCTGACGCATAATTGCCGCCGAATCGCCTGTAGAGCCGGCACAGAGTAGCCCTTTTTCTAGGAGTACCACGTTTCGCACGCCTTTAGCGGTTAGATGATATAGAAGGCTTGTGCCGATTGCACCTCCTCCGATGATGACTACATCGGCTGTTTTAACCATTGATATTTCTCCTTTTTCTTATGCATCCGGAGTTGGGTTGATGCCGTGCACCATCAGCCCGTGCCCGGGGGAGATGTGCACGTCTTTGAGGCGTTGATCGGTGGCAGAGCAGTATTGGAATAGGACGATGCGTCGTGGATGATCGGTGCGATTTGGATATGAACCGTGTGGGGTCAGATAGCTAAAGAGCAGCACATCGCCCGCACTCCCTTCGCACGGTGTTGCGTTTTCGATGGGGTATTTCTGTGGTGAGAGGTAAAGTCCATCGGGTTCGTGCGGCAAGACTCCCTGTTTATGGACGCCCGGCATGACACACAGGCAGCCACTTTCGACTGTTGCGTCTTCAAGATAGACTACCGCTGCGATCATCGAGTCGTTTTCGTATGGAAAGTAGTGATAGTCTTGGTGCATCGGAAAAGGGGATCCTTTTTCAGGTGGCTTGACGTGCAGTTTCGTGTGGTGCAGCTGCACATTGGGTCCAATCAAATCGGCGACAATCTGACCTAACTTCGGATTGACTAGCATTCTGGTGAAAACTGCGGAATGGTATTGCATGTTGTGGATACTGAGCACCGACGTCTTACCAAGTTCATCTTTCGGAATCTGGGCTTCTCGCCATTTGCCGCCCCATGTGGCTTCAAGTCGGCGTCCGCCCTGCTGGACACGGTCAAACATCGCATCGGTTTCGCGAACGCATTCGTCAATCTCTTCGGGAGTGAAGACTCCTTCGGCGAGTAGGTAGCCATTATCTTTATAAAATTGAAGTTGTTCAGGTGTTAGCATGGGCTCACTCCGTGTTGGTTCATCGGTTCATTAGTTTATTAGTTCATTAGTTACGGATGTTGGGGTTCACTCTCGTTATTTGTAAGAACGTTGTGTTGACAAGTGACACCTCTACTATGCTTGATAGAGAGGCATTTTCAACCGTTCAACCCAACCTACAATACTCGCTGTATTGAGTTCAATTGTATTGAGTTGCGTTTCAGATCTGCTCCGACTCGATCATCAGCTCTAGCGGCGACTCCTGCGTTTCGAGGGGCAGGTAGATAGCGCGGCGTAGGCGCGACGAGTCCATAATCGCCATGAGAACTTCCAGCGTTGCTCTGCCGCTTTCGCCACGTGATCGGTGGGGTGGTCCCCCTTCCAGCCACCCAATCAGTTCCTCCACCTCCGCCTGCTTGGGGTTGACCTTCTCAAGGGAAACGTCAAGTTCACCATTTTTGGTGATGACTTGCAGCTGCCGACCTTCGGGAGCATTGACACTGATGATTCCGGCGGTGCCACAGAGTTGGAATGCATAGCTGCTTGGCGCGAGTTCACCCTGTGCGAGTATTGCATATACACCGTTTTCAAACTGCCACTGCCCGATGGCGTTATGTTCAACGCGATGTCCAAAGTTAACCTTATCCGATGGGCGATCGATTTGTCCCATGACCCATCCGATCGGAGAATCGTCGGCAAAGTAGCGGATGAGGTCAACGACATGGGTGCCGTTATTGAGTAGATCGCTGCTGCAGTGCCCGAAGATTGACCGCAATTCACCGATAGCGTTGTCTTTGACAAATTCTATTGCGTTCACCGCTTGCGGGTCGAAGCGGTGTTGATGTCCTATGACCAGCTTTGTTCCAGTCGTTTCGCATGCTTCCAACATCTGATCCGCTTCGCGCAGATTAAGCGCCATCGGCTTTTCGCATAATATCGCTTGTACCCCGCTTTCAGCGGCGACAACCGTCATTTCGCAATGAAATGGGTGCCATGTGCAGATGCTGATAATATCCAACTCTTTATTTGCGAGCATCTCGCGATAATTTTCGTAGAGACCGGCGATACCGTAGGTTTCATCGAATTTGAGTCGACGTTCCGGATCTGGTTCTGCGACTGCAACAAGTTCGGTGGACTCGATCGCTGTGTAGGCGTTGGCATGTCTTTCCGCAATTCTGCCACAGCCGATAATACCAACTCTATAGTGTTTTGCCATCGAATTCTGCCTCCACGCAAGTTGCTAGGCAACCTGTAGGTCAAGTCTTCATACCTAAACCTATCAGGTATAACCAAATTTACGACGCACTATCGCCCCTCCGGGGCTTTGTATGTCGGGCAAGTTGTACATTCCGAACTTATTGAGGCGCGTGAAGCAAGGAGCCTCGACAGGTCAGCAGATGCTCAATCCACGGGTATAAGGGACAATTTCATTACGCCACACATGCTACCAACTTAGGTAAACATTGGCAAATCTTTGGGGGTGTTGAATATCATCATTCTTACCACAACTCAGAATCATCGTCGCTTAAACCGGCTCTCCAGTTCATTTCGATGCATCTCCACAATGATGGGGCGTGCGTGTGGACAGTTGAACGGCAACTTCGCTTGAGAGAGATCTTTGATTAGGTTGACCATCTCCTCCATCGTCAGCGTATCACCGGCCTTCACAGCGGACTTGCAGGCGAGCATGATGAGCGCCTTGTCTTGTACTTCGAGATGTTCTATGGTTGGTGTTGTGGCATTACCGATCCCATCTAGTAGATCTGTGACTGTTGCGTTGACAAGTCCTGTGGGTAGTGTCGCAGGGATAGATCTGACAAGGATTGTTCTTCCACCGAACCGCTCCACATCGAAACCGAGTTTTTCAAATAGTTCGTTGTGGGCATCAAGTGCTGTTAGCTGCTGGGGCGTCGCTTCGATGGTGACAGGTAGCAACAACCCTTGTACAGGAATGCTGTCTGTCTTGAGTTGTTCGACATAACGTTCGTACAACACGCGCTCGGCTGCAACGTGTTGATCAATCAGGAACACCCGATCTCCACCTTCTGCAACGATATAGGTATTAAACAGATTGGTTTTTAGCTGGACACCTTCAAAGTCGAGAAGTTGAAGTTCTGTTCCGTCGGGAATTGGGTGTTGTGGTCGTTGCACCGATTCAACTTGTAGGGGTTCTTGTTGCGGATCTAGTTCTTCAGGACGTAGCGGTGTGGTGGTAGTGGCGGGTGTTGGCGTTGGCTGTATAGATTCGCGGGATCCCGAAGGGAAGATGGAGGTGCGTGTGACAGGAGTATCCACGTCGATTCGCGGTCGTTCGGGCGGGCGGGCCGTGGGGATAGCTCTGCCTTCAGGCGTAGAATCCTGCGCTGACTCGATTTTGCTATCTTCGGTCTCTATTTTGGGGATATATTTGTTTTTATAGATGCCGCTATGCAGCAGACGCACTACCCCGCTGTAAAGGCTGCGCTCATTCTGGAATCGCACCTCGATCTTCGCCGGGTGGACATTGACATCAACATGCTGTCCACTCATTGTGAGGAACAGAAACGCAACGACATACCGATCTTTCGGCACCATGGATCGCATTGCCTCGTTGAGGGCTGCGCCAAGTACTTTGCTCCGGATAGGGCGTCGATTCAAGAAAAAGAGTTGATAGTTGCGGTTTGCCTTTGTGAAATCGGGTTTTCCGATAAAACAGCGCAGATGGAGGTTCGGTAGATCCGCATCGAACTCGATCAGGTTTTCTGCGAACTCTTTCCCGTATAGCAGGCGTATCCGCTCAAGATAGGATTCACACGCTCGGACATCGATTAGAGAGCGGTTATTGTGAGAGAGGGAACACTGGGTTTGCGGGTTTGCAAGTGCCGCCCACATCACCTGATTTGTGATGTGATTCAACTCTGTCGCATCAGTTTTGAGGAATTTCAGCCGTGCCGGCACATTATAAAAGAGGTTGTTAACCGTGATGTGTGTCCCCGGCGAACAGCCGCTTGCTTGGACGGGGCGAACCACGCCGCCTTCGACGGTGATCTTTGTGCCTTCGACCGCGTCGGGGGTTCGCGTCAGCAATTCAAACTGCGATACTGATGCGATGCTTGGGAGTGCTTCTCCACGAAATCCAAAAGTCTGAATCGTCTCTAAATCCTCAACGATGCTGATTTTACTGGTTGCGTGGCGTTCTATCGCGATGAGTGCGTCCTCACGACTCATGCCTGCACCATTATCTGAGACTGAGATGAGTCGCTTGCCGCCCGCGCGTATTTCAATATTGATGTTTGTGCTCTCCGCGTCAATTGCATTTTCTACCAATTCCTTCACCACGGATGCTGGGCGTTCAACGACCTCGCCGGCAGCGATTTTGTTGGAGATGTCGGGGGGTAAGATCCTGATTGGCATGGTTAACTCCTGATGCGTGAAGCGTGAAGCGTAGACAGTATATTAACCCGTATTACACGTGTGGTCCGCTTGGGATTATGTGTGGGTTTGATAGTTTTTCAGCAATCAATATCAATCTTCTTGTGATTCGATATAAACGCGCAATACCGCGTTCATTTTTGCTAGGTAGCGGTCATCTGCTTTCTCAAACCACTCCAAAACTTTCCTATCCACAGGAATCAAGGCGTACTTTTCACCATTTGCTAACAACTCACCAACGGTCTGCTCATCCTCCCACAGCATCTCTCCATTGGCATAAATAGCCCGTTTGAAACAGTTCAATTCCGTCTCGGTTAGCGGTTGAGCATCTGAGTCAGACTGAGCCGTTTTGTATAAGTCTTCGTCCGTCATAGCGTCAACCCGTTCCCAATCGGTCTCATCAACCTGCCCTTTGATTTCGTCAAGGGTATATGAGGAGATATTTTCGTCTTTCATCTTTCGTTGCCTTTCTCGCTGAAATGATTCGGCTGTTCCGGTTACGCAGGGTATAAACTACCTGTAAAATTCTATATTCTATTCGTCCAATCGCAATCCGTCGTTCCTCGCCATAGTCTTTTCGATTATCTTCCCATTGTAGCACTCGACCATTAAAAATCGTTGCAGCTCTCCGAAAGCTGATGCCATGCTTTTCAATATTTTGTTGATTTTTTCGTTCGTCTCATTCAAAGGTGATTGGCATAATGAGATGAAGCAGTGTGGCGGGAGAGGGTGGGAGTCGAACCCACCTACCCACTTGCATGGGCAAGCTGGTTTTGAAGACCAGTAGAGCCACCGGACCCTATCCCCTCCCATATAGAAATTTAGGCAAAATTTGTTTGATTCACCTGAATTTTCCCATTTTTCCTGTGAAATTGTAGGTTTTCCCGATTGAAGGAAGATGCTTACTACGCCCGACGTTGAGATCTCCGTAGCCGTCGGTGGTTCCCTTCACGGATCGTCAATCCTTGCCCGTCGCAGTATTCGAGAAA
This sequence comes from Candidatus Poribacteria bacterium, assembly GCA_021295755.1. NCBI lineage: Bacteria > Candidatus Poribacteria > Candidatus Poribacteria bacterium. The sequence goes on along the minus strand of JAGWBT010000053.1, from coordinate 4,583 downwards.
CGGTACAGCGTATTTCCTGCTGGTCTGTGCAAGTTCTCGGAATTCGGCAACGGTTATTATATCATTTTTCTGGAGGTAATCGGTAAGCGAATTCACAATTTCTTCAAAAATTTGGGTATGAATAAATAGGTCATCTGCAATTCTAATGAATCGTCCGAGGTTCATCAGCGCGTAAAAGGTCTGCTGCACTGACTGCGGCGGATATTTGGACAACTGGGCGGTCAATTCAGTCATGGCTGGGGTGTTGATACCAGCGTCAAGGAATATCCCTTCAACCTTTTCCTTGATATCTTCTTCTTCGGCTGAGAATTGGATTTGGTGCGATGATAGGCGCAGCAGATTCCCATCGGTGACAATCTCTTGCTGGCGAATTAGTTGATCGACAATTTTCTCAAAGCCGATTTCGTCGAGTTTGAGTTGGAGACGGAGTTGCGAGGTGTTTTGACCGGGGGCGAGCGGTTGATCTTCATGGAAATTTGCTAGCGCGTTAATCAGACTGGCTTGTGCTTGTTCTGTCCGATCCATCGCAGAAACGAGCGGCGTGGCTCCCGCCCAACGCACAATTTCTTGATGATCCTCAAGGCCTTTTAGTAACCCTCTGAAATCTGCATCGGTATAAGGTAGGTAGTAGCGGAGAAATTCCTCTGGCACGCAGAGTTCACGGTTTTGTGCCAATACCAGTCTCACAACTTCGGCATCATCTGCGTCTTCCCACACGGTTAGGGTTTCCAGTGTCTCTTCCGTGAATCGTTTGTGGCGTGGGGCGAATGGGTTAATCACCCGTCCGCCACCGACCGTATGTTGGGCTGAGAAGTCGCGCACGATAAACCGATCCCCTTTGAAGGTCAAAATCGGTTTCTCAAGGCGCAACTGGAGCTGCGTCGAATCTCCCGGCAAGACTGCTTCGTCCATCAGTAGGATTGCGCGGCAAAATGTCTCGTTTGTTCCGAGATAAAACCGTAGGCGCGTCCAGTGTTCAAGCATTCTTGGGAAGGATGACAGGAGGTCAAGTGACACGTCGATATTATCTGTCACTTCCGCAAATCCGCTTGGACAGAGTACATTTCCACGTTCGATTTGGTCTTTGGTGATGCCTGACAGATTCAATGCTGTCCGTTGTCCTGATTGTGCGTTTTCAGCTTGTTCGTTGTGAACTTGGACACCGCGGACACGTACCTCTTGTCCTTGGGGTAGCATAACTAGCCGTTGCTCGCGTTGGATTGCGCCGCCCATCAGCGTTCCTGTCACTACCCCGCCGAACCCTGTCATCGAAAAGACGCGGTCCACATATAGGCGTGGGATTCCATTATGCCGCTCTGCTTGCGCTTCCGTATTAATAACACAAGCCACGATTGTACTCTTGAGTTTATCTAAGCCTTCGCCTGTTATCGCTGAGACATGGACGGTGGGTGAGCCTTCGAGGGTTGTTCCGACCAACATCTCTTGGGACATTTCGGCGGATTCCGCCAACTGGTCGGGCGTCACCAGATCCACCTTCGTCATCACTAGGATGCCGGTCGAAATGCCGAGTAGATCGAGGATCTCCAGATGTTCCAGCGTCTGCTCTTGCACACCTTCTTTTGCGTCAACGACAAGCAGCACCATGTCCATCCCGTACGCGCCTGAGAGCATGTTTCGGATAAACCGCTCGTGACCGGGCACATCAACGATACCGGCACGTGAACCGTCCGGCAGATCGAAGTAGGCAAATCCCAATTCAATTGACAGACCGCGTTCCTTCTCCTCTTTGAGCCGATCGGTTTCGATGCCGGTGAGGGCGTGTATCAGCGCAGATTTTCCGTGATCAACGTGTCCGGCGGTGCCGATGATGACATGTCGCATAATACCTTGTCCCCTCTAAGTCGAAAGGTTCAATTCTGCTTGAAGTTGTTCCATCACACCCTTTGCTGCATTGCCAATCCACGTCAACTCCCTGTCAAACACCGTCCGAACATCGAACCGGAGCCGCTCATCCTGTACGCGACCGATCACAGGGCTCGGTTGTGACCGGAAGTGTGTGGCGAGGGTTTCGGCGGAGATTTGCGGTGCGTGTAGGCTGACAGCTAGACTCGGTAATGTATCGACGGGGAGCGAACCGCTACCAATCTGTGCGGTGCTGTGTTCAACCGTAACTTGGATTGCGTCACCGAAGATTTGCCGGAGATGATTGGCAAGTTTTTCAGCGACCTCACGGAGCTCGGCTATTGGTCGCGTGTAACGCTGAAGCATTGGTAGTTTTTCGGTCAATTCCTTTTCGTTAAGGTAGAGCCGTAGGGTAGCTTCGAGTGCAGCGATGGTGAGTTTTCCGACGCGCAACGCTCGCATCAATGGATTTTTGCGAATTTGCTCGATTGCGTCCAACCGACCCACAATAATCCCCGCCTGCGATCCTCCGAGCAGCTTGTCGCCACTGAATGTGACGACATCGACGCCGGCGTCTATCCGCTCGCGTACCACCGGCTCATAGGGCAAACCGTAACGGGTCAGATCAATCAACGAACCGCTTCCGAGGTCCTCCATCGTTGGTACGCTGTGCTGACGTCCAAGTTCGGTGATTTCTTCCATTGTGGGGGTTGAAGCGAATCCGACGACCTTGTAGTTGCTTGGATGTACCTTTAGCATCAATGCCGTGTTTTCGTTGATTGCGTTCTCGTAGTCTCGAAGATGTGTTCGGTTTGTTGTCCCTACCTCGCGCAAGATGGCTCCGCTTGCTTCCATCACATCAGGGATGCGGAACGCCCCGCCGATCTCAATGAGTTCGCCGCGAGACACGATGACCTCTTTGTCGCGTGCTAAGGTATTCAACGCAAGTAACACGGCTGCAGCGTTGTTGTTCACTATAGTTGAGGCTTCGCATCCCGTCAATCGCTTCAACAGGGGTTCAGTGATTCGATCTCGATGCCCACGCTCTCCAGTATCCAAATCATACTCCAGATTCACATAGTTAGCAGCGGCTTGCGCGAGGCTTTCAGCTGCCGAAGCACTGAGCAGCGATCTGCCGAGGTTGGTGTGTGTAATCGTGCCGGTGGCGTTGACAATCGGACGGAGTGCAGGGGTGGTTAGGGATTCGAGTTCCACGCGGACGAGTGCTGCATACGCCGATTCATCGGGAGGTTCTACAATCTCTGCATTAAGAATTTGCCCCCGAATTTCCGCAGTGACGGTGCGTAAGGCTTCCGTTATGAGATCCCGCGAATAGCCTTCCTGCATTGTGAGAAACGGTTCACGAGAGAGCAGTTGTTCGATGGCGGGGATACGGCGTAGAGCCTCACCCTGTAGTGGGGTTATTTTTTTTCCCTGCATGGTTTTTTCTAATCTATGTTAAATCTACCGCAAAGACGAAATTAGTACATTAGTTCATTGGTTCATTAGTTCACTGAATCGTGGAGCATGAATTCAGCTATCGAACCAGTTGATAACCTTTACTGGCTTCCCTGTTTCCGCGGACTCTACACCTGCGGCTAAGGCTGAAACGGTTTTTGCGCCTTCTCGCACATCAATCAGTGGTTGCTTCCCGTTAATCACGCAGTCAACGAAATGGGAAACTGCTTCCTGAATTGCATTTCCATCCGCTGCGACAATTTCTTCTGTGCGACCATCGGGATGGTGGATACGGTTTTTCCAGATTGTGCCTTCTGTGCCGTAGATAGAGAGGAAGCCTTCGCCCATCCCGCGACCTTTGCAGCCGCTGGTAACGAGCACTTTGCCGACGCAACCGTTTTCAAACTGAAAGGTGAAGATGTAGCAGTCATCGAGCGGAAAATCTTGGGCGGCGTACCCATTGGAATAGGCGTGGACCTCTGTAACGTCGGCACCGACTGTCCACCGGAGTAGATCGAAGGGGTGGCAGCCGCCCCCGATCAGAATGTTCTGTGCGGTGCTTGGATGAGACCGCCAAGTTACCGGATTGTAGAGGGATCGCATGTCGTGGATGTAGCTGCCTTCGACGAAAAAAGCGCGTCCGATCCCTTCAGTGTCGTAGATCCCCTTAATCTGCTTGTAGATAGGTTCAAATCGCATGAATTGACTCGCCATGAACGTGAGTCCGGTTTCGTCCACCGTTTGCACCAATTTTCGGCAGCTTTCTATATCGACCCCCATCGTGCTTTCCTGCTCGAAGCGCCGCGATAGCGTGTTCGGCGTGAAAGAGATCTGGGGTACAAACCAAGATGATCTGGATGTCTGCATCGTCCAATAGTTGTTGATAGTCGGTCGTGGCATACTTCATTTGACCTTGACGACACAGATCTTGCGCTATTTGTTCCTCATCGTCGGCAACGCCGATTAATTCGGCGTCAGGGCAGGCGGTAAACGCTTTGATATAGCCAGATACATGGACATCGCTGCCCATCAGTCCGACGCCTAGTTTGTTCATCTATATGTCCTTCTAGAAACCGGCACTTTTGTCGACTTGGTTACGCAACGGTAGTTCACCACGCACGAAGCGCCCGATGTTTTCACCGAAGATTTCGAGGACATATTGTCCCTCAAACTGCGTACCACCGGAAACGTGCGGCGCGATTAATACATTTTCCATTTCCCACAGTTCACTGTCTTCGGGCAGCGGTTCAGTTGCAAAGACA